>DAOVSA010000017.1 GCA_030633635.1 Candidatus Altarchaeota archaeon | reverse complement strand
ATATTTGAGTTGAATGTATCCGAAAGACGTTTGGCAATTCTCAATCTGAAAAAATTAGCCGCCATATCAGAACCTAAAGGGATAAGAATGCGGGAAATCTTATCAAAATTATGAGGTTTTACAATACATACATTACATGGAGTATTCTTCATAACCTTTCGGGGAGTACTCCTTCTGACCTTTTCTTTATATACCTCTCCACTCCAGCCCATGATGATTATATCACTCCTGCCTTTTGTTGCAAAGTTTATAATTGCTTCAGATGGGTCATGAGATATTGAGATTTTCTTTCTTAGTGGAACTCCGTATTCTTTAGCCCCTTTTTCTGCTTTATCCAGGAGTATCTCACTATCCCGAAGAAATCTCTTACCCGCGTGGAGAAATGTCTGATACGGTATCTCAATAGCATTTAGGATGACAATATCACTCTCTTTTGACTTTGCAATTCCACTAGCAATTGTCATCAAGGGAGTTAGCATTTCCTCATCCTTAAGAGAGACAAGCACATGGTATTTTCCCGGTTGTATCTCTCTTAGTATCTTACCTGTCTCTAGTTCCTCCTTTTCAATGGTATAGGTGATGTAAAAAAGGTAACCAATACCAATCCATATCAGTGTAACAACCCATGCTATGGGACTGAGAAGATACATATACAAAACTAGGAAAGTCAAAGAGATAATAGCTACATATTGCGTATATGGAAATAATGGTGTTTTAAATCCATAGTCAAGTTTATCACCCATTTCCCTCCTTATCTTTAATGCAGCAATATTAACCTGAATGAATAACAGGAGAAACAGTATATTCGCTGCACTCGCTACATCTTCTATTGGTAGGGTAACAGCCATTAATATGATTAAAAACCCGGATATGAACAAAGCAGAATACGGCGTTTTATTCTTTGGATGTATCCTTTTAAATATTGAGGGTAGATCAAAACCCCTGCCCATGGCAAAGGAAACCCTTGTTGATGAGAATGTGGTGGCATTCAGGGCAGACATTGTTGACAAGAGGCCTCCAATGAGGAGCAATGGCACACCATATGGCATAAATTGCCCGGCAGCCTTTAATAACCCGAGTTCCTTATACTTCCCGAGGTATTCCCATGTGCTCGATATTCCTTCACCCGGCGGGACGCTTATTGCCCCGATAGACACTATTGCAACTAAAATATAGATTGGAATAACAATAAGGAGGGATAGGAATACAGCTCTAGGTATATTCTTCCTGGGGTTCTTGAGTTCCTCCCCGCTCTGAACTATGATCTCATAGCCCTCGAATGCTATAAAGGTCAGACCCATCGCCATAACTACTCCAGACATGCCGTTTGGCATAAAATCTTCAAAATTATCCGTCCACTGTGGAGAGTGAAACATGACATTCAATCCAAATAGTATGAAGAGGATTATAATTAAAACCTTTGATACTGTAACTATATTTTCAACCATGCCCATCTTGGATGCACCTTTATAGTTAAAATAAATAAAAATCAGTACCACAATGACTGCGAGGAATTTTTTCATCAGTTCTGCCTCAAGTCCCATGTTTATGCCGAGATTTGAGAGCAGGAGTTGAAAATATGCCCCAAAACCCAGTGCATATAAACTCCCGGCTACTGCATGGGCAAACCAACTCATCCAGCCACTGAGGAATCCCTGGAGCTTCGAAAGAGACTTTTTAACCCAAAGATAACCACCACCGGCTTCAGGTATGGCAGAGCCAAGTTCTGCGTAGGTCATTGCAGTGAGTAGTGTAACAAAACCATTCATAAGAAAGACGATAACAAGTGAGGGTCCGGCAGTTTCCGCGGCAATTCCGGTGAGAACAAAGATTCCCGCACCAATCATTGCACCAACCCCGATCATTGTAACGCTGAAGAGACCGAGATCCCTGCTCAGCTCCACATTATCATCATATGGGCGATTCATCTAAACCACTTTTTTCCTTCCTGTTCTCCCTCAATTCATCCATAATCTTCTTTATCTCTTCATTCAGTTTAGAAACAACAACCCCCTTCTCCTCGGGACTTTTTAGCGTAAAGATCAGCGTCAATTCCTCCGTTTTATCCTCGATGTCTGTTGTTGCAACCACGGGTTTTGGGTGCTTCTTTATATATTTGGGCATGGAATTACACAACTTTAGGAGTTCATTTTCAAATTCTATTACATCTATATCATTTTCAAGTATTATTGGCAAACTTACCTCATACTTGGCATGTTCGGATTTATTTATAAAGATCTCTCTTGCAAACAGATAATTGGGTATAACAACAACCCCTTCATTCTCACTCAATATTATCGTATTTATCGGATTAATCTCGATAACCTTTCCAAATAAATCTCCAATACTTATCCAATCGCCTACACGATTGGGAAAATATAGATCAAGAAATGGCCTTACGAGTATACTGGCCAAAATATCCCTCAGTCCAATAACGATCCCTATTCCTATCAATCCGACAACGAGTACGAGTATCTCTATGCTCTTGGCGACCTGACTTATTGCGAATATCACACCAAAAAACCATATAACCTTTGGAATAAATTGCTGTAAACGATGTGCTATATGTTTATCCAAGATGATCCGGTCTATAATAACCTTGGAGAGCCTTGATAGTAGGTATGTTAAAGAAAGTAGGAGAGTTATAATAATGACATCTACCATAAATGAGTAGATTTCCCTTTCAATGAGCAGGTTGAATTCCTTATTTATAAAGTTCATGGTGAGTATAATTATGTTTTATAGAAAAAAATATGAGATAGTTATGCAAAACTTAGCGCTCTGAAAATATAGACGATGATGAATTTTTTGAGGTTTATGAATAGAGTTCTATCGTCACCGTAACATAAATCGAATTCCTGTAATCTTATATGAGTCGAATTCCTGAACTCCTGTAATCTTATATGAGATCGAATTCGATGATAGATTATCATGGATTTATATGTTTGTAACGGATAGTTTAATGGATAATTTGATTTAATAAATGTGATTTAAAAATTAGGAAGTATACATGGCAAAAAACCAAAATAAAAGAAATGAAATCCAAATTCGATAAAAATATTCTTATTTTGGCAGTGATTTTAGTTATAGTCATAGCAGGGGTATTATTCATTCTTGATCACAAGATTGTTAAACAACCAACAAAGCAAGATTGTCCGTACGAGTGTTGTATTGGAAATGGCTATCAAGCGAAATCCTGCCAGGGGGATTATGAATGTATCGCCAATAAGTGTGTTGGACCTGCTTGTCCCTATGAGTGCTGTTTAGGTATCGATTACCAGCCAAAATCCTGTTCTCCACATCACGAATGTGTAAATAATGAGTGCGTCCCTGAAGATTCAGATAATGATGGTTTGACAGATATTGAAGAAAATAAAATTGGGACTAATCCAGGTTTAGCTGATACCGACGGGGATAATTTAAGTGATTACCAGGAGGTTAAGACCCTGCATACAGACCCGTTAAATACAAATACCGACGGGGATAGGTATGATGATGATGCGGACCCGGACCCATTGGTGGTTAATACGGCAGATATTACCGCCGCGAAATCGAATGAAATAGGAGCTTACAACCAGTTAAGTCTCATCAAAGTCAGGGAGAAGATTACAGAGGTTTCCATTATATTGAAGAGTTGTACTGCCGGGACAACTGGTGCATGTGCAGATACCTCATCTATACTTGGCACAAACTTGGGCCCCATCTTGAATGATGTGATATACACATCAGAGGTTGATGTAACCTTCACCAACCAAGGTGATGACTATACCTCCTATATAGATTATGATGTCGTTTATTACGTAGGTACGGAAAGATTAGATACGTATAATGAAAGTACGGAAAGATTGGATGCCAACAGAAGTATAACAATTCCACACCATCATGAGATCAGAGTTAAGGACATACCCCCCACCCTTTGGGATTCAATCACTAGGGTAGGTGAGATAACCGTTGAGATCGAGAACTTGGAGTATGAAGGTTGGAGCACTATTTCACCACCATAAATCATTTCATCCCCATAAATCTTCTGAGTGCGGGACTCATGCCTGCCATCTCTTCCCTTCTGATCTGTTCGTACATCTGGTACAGGATTCCAACAGTTAGGAGTATTCCAACACCGGAACCAACGGCACCCATTAAATCTGAGCCTACTGCAAGGAGTCCTACTGCTATCGAACTGGTTATTGTGATCTGAGGTATGTATCTGTTAAGGACCCGTTCTATCACCCTTTTATCCCTCCTAAACCCGGGAATCTGCATGCCCCCCTGCTGGATCTGCTCTGCAACTTGTTCTGCCCCCAAACCGGTTGTTTGAACCCAGAATTTACCGAATAGGACACATAATGATGAAAACACTATCATATGGATTATCAAATGAAATATAATTTGTAGATCCACCAGCATAAATATTCTATCAGGACTTAGAATACCATATAGTTCATTTAGGGTTATATAATGCCCGATCTGATAAATCACAGTTTGCAGGAGTGATGCACTCGCTGGGGGGGTATCTAAACTGTGTACGCCCAGCATCCCGGTCCACAACTGTACATTCATCAACAGTGCCGCAGCCAATATAACCGGAATGTTGGACACGTAGAAGAATTTCAAGGGGTAGCGACCGCCAACACCCCTGATTCCCCCATAAGATAGCGGAATTTCTAATCGCATGGACTCACAGTAAACAACGATTAGAAATATAATGATCGTTGCAATCACAGGGAATAATAAGACCAAATCGAATGTACCATTCGCCAGATTCGATAGGAAATTTGGAATGATTCCAGCAAAACCAGTACCGCCTAATTTCTGCAACGGATTTAGTGAAGCCACAATTATCGTTTGTGATACACCGCCAGCGATGAACAGTCCGATACCAGAGCCGACACCCCATTTTGATACCACTTCATCCATATACATCAGGAGTATCGAACCAAGAGCTATTTGAAGTATAGTAAATGCGCGCAATCCCCAGTCAAGCTCCCAGTATCCTGTCTCAGGTCCGGTACGAATCCAGTTGTCGACCATATGCGTGAGAATCACTAGTGCTCCCGACTCAAAGAATGAAACAATTACTGTTAGGATCTTTTGGGTGCCCTGGAATAATGCCTTTCCCTCTGGTTGATTCAGATTTATATCTATCATCCCGGAGCCAATCATCAACTGTAGAATAATTGATGATGTTACTATTGGCCCGATACCTGAGGAGATAATTGTACCAATTGAACTTGCAAAGATTATCTGCATCTGTGCAAAGCCGCCGATCCTTTCCTGTAATATCTCGGGGCTCACACCATAAGGATAGATAACACCCATAATAAAAAAAAGTCCCAAGATTACTCCTGTCCAGGTTAGTTTCTCTTTAAAAGGTACGTGCCTTTTGGGATTTTTCACCTCTGGTATGTACTTAAGTGCTGGTCGAAGAAACTCTAAGTTCATTTTTAAATCTTTAGGTCGTTATTGTTTATTTTCGGATTTCTGTGAACTTGGGGGTTCGATTTTACCCCCCGCATTCTCTACTTTCTGTAGTGCCAGAACTGAGTATTTACCAACGGTAATTCTCATAGGATAAGTAACCTTCCCGGAGCCCAGTAACTTGTCATAACCAATATCTGTTAAGTTTACCAGATATTTCTTCTTTTCTGACTTTGCAAATCCCTTTTTCACCCAATTTTCCATGTTTTGGTTGATATATCCGATATTTATGGTCTTTGTTTCCTTAGGGTTCGGTCTTTTGAATCCGGATCTGCCGAAATAACCGGGGTTATACTTAGAAATCCGGGACCATTTATGCTTATTACTACCTGCCATACCTCTACCGCCCCTACTGCCAGCACCTCTATGCTTCTGAGCATTTCCATAACCGCAACTTCTGGATCCTCGTTTTTTTATTATTTTTCTGTTCCCTTGAGACATTTTTTATACCAAAAATTATCCAATCATCTTCTCCAATAAATCATTAATCTTATCACTCCTGTGCCCCAGAGCACCGCCGGTGGAATAAGGATGTTTTATACCTCCACGTTCGTAACCTTTTTTTGGTGGACGTAACCTGAATATCGGCTTTAGATCTTTAATATCCCTTAGTTCTGTATCAAAATTCATAAATGCTCCCACAAATTCTTCAATTGACTTGTAACTTGTATTTTCCGCGAAATATTCATCACTTAAACGTTTATTTCCAGTTAATCTTCCCCTTTTATGCATCAATTTCATGAATGTTTCGGTGTTTATCTCACCCCAGGTTATGTAGTCATTTATCTTGTTTATCATTCCCCTGTACTGGGAACGATCATCGATTACGACACAATGATTAACCCGTGTTAGATTAATGAGTTTCATGGTATCTTCTATCTCCGTCTTGACATGCACCTTGCCCCTTACTCTTATCACAGCGATTCTTTTCTTACCTTTTTCACTCATTTTTAACCTTCATATACCTCGTGTTTACCAGTGCATTTAGCAACGCGTGTGCAGAGTTTATGCTGGTTCTTGTATGTCCCTCGGTATGCACCCAGATATCACTTATGCCAGCCAGTGACAGTATTTTTTTTGCGATCTCCCCACTAACCAAACCCGCACCCTTTGGAGCGGGAAATAGTGTGACCTCAACACTACCACATTTGCCCTTAACCCTAAAGGGTACAGTATGTGGTTCCTTACAACCACATTCCCAACTTCCACAGCCGCGATTTATCTCTTTAATATTTAATTTTGCCTTTTTAATCGCACTTCTTATCGTTGACCCGGCATCTTTTCCCTTTGCTTCCCCCACACCGATATAACCATTACCATTGCCAACAGCTGCCACCACCCTGAATCTCATTCGTCTTCCAGAGTCTGTGACTCTTTGAACTCTGCCGACATCGATTATTTCCTCTCGCAAATCAGGGAATAGTGTATCAACTATCTCCACCTCTTTTATCGGAGCATCAAATTCCATGAGATCATGCGGTGTGGTTATCTTCTTTTCTTTTACCATCCCGCCCAGTCTTGTTCGTGGTGTCCACATGGGTTCTTCTCTTCGCATTCGTGGTCTTGATTGTGTACCCCTATCCCTACCTTGAGTGCGAGATCGTCTGCCCCTATTAGTATTGCCAGTGTTTCCCCGCCCACTTTGCCTGTTTGTATTCATTTTGATATCGAATCAATTATTGATTTTTTAGTTTCATTAAAATTTTTTGAGACATCCGCACTTATATGTTCTCCCATTACCCGTGCTTCATCCGGAAATATTGATGGATCATGTGGAACATTTAATTTTGCATCAACCACACCGTTTAATGCAGTATAAATACGGGACCCACTCAGCGAGGGATATAGACCTAAGTCCAATACCGCATCTTTTACCCCCTTTGAAACCCCCCTATACCCGCACAATAGTCCAGCCAGATATGCGGCAGGTATATTTCCCATTGAAAATTTCCATCCAAACTTTTTTAGTTCATTGGAATGGGATGCTGCGATTATGAGATCTCCATCTGGATCATATTTTACGATCTGAAGTCCAATATACTTATTTGATGGTCTGATAACCAATCTATGCCTCCCGGATTTTAACAATTCCAGTCTTCTCCTATAGTTGGTCTTTCCTTCCCTCTTTCGCCGGTATTTAACGATATATCTCGCTTTTTTAGCCATTTTGTATCTTTTCTATGTATTCCCTCAGGTGTCTTCTACTGTGAAAGAGATTACCTTTTGCCCGACGATACAATTTCCTGTAAGTCGGGGTGTCGATTTTCTTTTCATCCTTCATTTTTCTCAATTCATCCCTGAGAGACCTGATCTTTCGTATCCATACCCTTTTTTTCGGGTTTCTTGCATTCTTTGTTCCACTTCTCCTTGCATATCCTTTATGTCTACCCTTTCTCTTCTGTTCAACCTTTTTTCTATGTCTGCCCCTGCTGATCCCCTTCTTCTGACTGATTGTGATCGCCCCGGTTCTGATAAGATCCCGGATATCATCTCTTGTTAACGCCTCGGATACATCGGCAATTTTTTCCGGATCTATATTGATCCTATAGATACCAACGCCCATGACCTCAGCAGCAAGTCGCTTTTGACTCCCTAAATTCATTCTAGCTCACCTTTCCTAGGGTTCAACACAGCTATCTGTTTTTCATTAGCTAACTTTATGATTTCGTTTCTTTTTTTCATGCCAACTCGCTTGGATATTATTGCTGCCTCCACATCCGGGTTTAGAGTACCCAATTCGCCCATGTTATGAATCAAAACTGGACGATACCCGGAAGGATCCACTCCGGAGATTGAATCTGGTTTTTTGTAACCCACCTTTGGTATCGCGCCCTTGCCTCTTTTTTCCAGGTGCTTCTTTGAGTCAATACCTCGGGGCTTACGCCAAACATCCTTTAACCTCTTTAATTTATATAATTCCTGCCTAATAAATCGGGGTTTGGATTTTTTTTGTTTATATCCAAGTTTAAACTGTTTTTTTTCCTCACCTGCCAATTCCCTTTTTCCAAAATACTGTATTTTAGCCCTTTCTTTGACTTTAATTTTCTTTGTGGGTTCTTCCTTTGCTGGCCCTTCCTTTACTTCCTCTAAATCTTCTGCTTTTATCTCTTTCTCTTCCTTTCCAGTCTCTTCCGCTTTGGTCTCTTTCTTTTCTTTTCCGATCTCTTTGATTTTGGTCTCTTTCTTTTCTTTTCCAGCATCTTCAGTTTTGATTTCCTTCTCTCCCTTTTCGGCTTCTTTGGCTTTGGGTTCTTCCTTCTGTTTCT
>DAOVSA010000038.1 GCA_030633635.1 Candidatus Altarchaeota archaeon | reverse complement strand
TGTGAGTCCTGCCTTTAGCGAAAGCATGTTTCTTGTTTATCCTGCAGTGTTTGCCGTACCTTTTCAGACTCTTGTAGCTCTTGAAGCAGTCGGTATAGTAAACTGATCCCTTCTCTGTTTTATCTTCGATTTCGGTCATGTGGCTGAGAGGCAACGCCTCTCAGACACGTGTTCGAATCTTTGATTCGACCACATTAGGGTTTCAGCTGAAACATCCAGGACAACAGTCGTGTAAACTTTACCATTACGCTCCAGTACGCCAAAAACTGGTACGGATTTGCCATAATCACCTTAGTTTTAATCCCCATTGATATATAAGTTCTTATCCTGAAGTAAATCAGTTGATCAATAACTGAAATTAAAGTGGCATGAAAAAGCCGAATTTGTGTGAGGAATATCTATGGATACACGAATCCATGCTTTTTCATTCGTTCTATAACTCGAGGAGATGGAACGAAACGTTCATATTCCAACCCGACAGCCAATTTTTCATCTATATCGGCCAATTTTTCGGTTAATTTTGCTAAACCGCTCACTGGAGTTAGGTCGATTATTGCGGGATGTACCGAAACCCCTGCATTGATCAGATTTCTTAGGGCATTCATCTGAAGATAAAAACCTTCTCCACCCCTCAAGGTTAATCTCTCGAATTCTTCAGGTGTTGCACCCTTCAAAGAAACCCTGACGTGAATGTTTCCAAACTTTGATAGTTCATCCGCGTAATCACGATCGATTAAGGTACCGTTCGTCTCCAGTATAAGGGATATGTCTGATGGCAACAATTCAAGCAATGCCAGCAAATGGGACCTTCCAATGGTTGGTTCCCCACCAGAGAGTCGAATTTTTTTGGTATCGCTTCGCTTGGACATATCAATCAGTTTCTCGGCGACTTTATCCGGAGAATAAAATTCTCCGGATAGTTGGGGATCCTCTCTGGCCTTTCCAATCCAGCAATAGATACAGGAGAGGTTACAACCAACCACGTCTCCGGTGCAGATATCCCCATAGAATCTTGCCATCCTAAAACGGAAATATTTTCGTTCATTATCTTTCAAAACAGTCTTCTCAACCCATTTTGCAATTCTGATCAAATTGAGATCCATGCCGTCCATTGTAAAGTATCGTATTATGTATCCCCTATCACGTATCAATCACCGTATCTGTATCATATTCTTTTTAATATTATCTATATCAAAGATCTATATCAAGATTAATGAATGTCTGTTTAATGAAATGTCTGACATGGTTGTGATCGGAGCGGGTCCGGCAGGGTGTATCGCAGCAAGAGCTGGAAGTTCGGATCGGGACGTGACCCTTTTTGAGGAACATCCCGAATCCAAGCGACCAGTTCAATGTGCAGGTCTAATCAGCAAATCCGGTTTAGAACGGCTTAAAATTCCGGCAAAGGACTGGGTGCTAAACGAGGTCAGGGGAGCGCGTTTTTTTTCCAGATCTGGTGAAATGCTCGAGATTGATGGAAGAGAAATCAAGGCATATGTCGTAGATAGAAAAGAATTTGACGGCTATCTACTTAATAATGCGATAAATGCAGGAGTTAACTTCATTAATGAACGGGTTGATGATCCCTCAAAGATAACTTTCGATACTTCTAATAGAGTGGTTATAGCAACCGGAACGAACTATAACCTGCACAGAAAATTAAACCTGGATATGCCAACCCGGTTTCTAATCGCCGCCCAATACGATCTAAAGGTTGAATGTGACCCAGGTTTTGTGGAGTTGCATATAACTCCTGAGTTCTTTAACTGGATAATCCCCGCTGGTGAATATGCTCGTGTTGGAACCGCAGCATTCCAAAACCCGGTACTTTCCCTGGAGAAATTTGTCAGAAAATTAAAGGGAAAAAACAGGATAAAATCCGGGTCCGGGGTATTGAATAAGGTCTTTGGTACAATCCCGCTCTATACTCCAAAAATTAGAACGAGTTACGGGAAAATTGTAACCGTTGGTGATGCCGCCGGAATGGTAAAGGCAACCACCGGGGGCGGAGTAGTTATGGGTGGAATTGCAGCCCAATTTGCTCATGAAACAAATTATGACGCCCTATGGAGAAATGAAATCGGAAGAGAGCTGTATCTACACTCACTCATTAGAAAATTCGTGAATAAAATTCCAGATAAAAACCTTGACAAATTATTTTCTCTTTTTAATGAAGAAAAAGATATTATCGAAACTTATGGTGATATGGACATGGTATCAGACCTGATTTTGAAATTACTCAAGAATCCCATATTCGTTCTAAAATTTTCATTTCTGCTACCCAGGATTTTGTTTAAATTTTAATATTATTTAACATTAAAAACAGATAATTACCATGGATCTAGTTTCGATACTCACAGGAACTACTCTAATAATCTTGGTGATATTCACCCCGGGATTTTTATTGAGTCTCGCACTCTTTCCAAAGAAAGACGATCTTGATGCGGTAGAGAGAGCAGGATTAAGTGTATTTTTGGGTTTGACTCCTCAATTTTTGATGTATGCAGCAGATAAAAACCTAAGTTTGAAGATATCGGATACCAGCACACCCATCATAATTCTGGTTTGCTTAATTGGTGCAATGGTTTGGAGAGTTAGAACGAACAGGATGGGGAGTCAAAACGAACAGAATGCGGAGCATGATCATAAAGAATTGCAAGACAATTAACGGGGGTTACGCGGAGGGAGAAGCCCTGGTAACCAAGGAATCCATCTCCTTTCTGGGCGGTATAGATCCAAAAACCGGGATTGTGACAGAGCGGGGGCATGAAATCGAAGGAGAATGTATAAAAGACAAAATCTTCATTTTTCCGCAGGGTAAAGGTTCAACTCTCGGTTCTTACATCATTTATTCCCTAAAAAAGGAGGGAAATGCACCCCTGGCAATCATAAATTCCTATGCAGAGCCTATAGTTGTCGTCGGAGCGATAGTTTCCGATATACCCATGCTCGAGTGCGATCTGGATGTTAAAACAGGGGATAGATTAATCGTTGATTGCAGTAGGGGTACTGTCGAGGTTGTTTAGGTTAAGGGGTGATTTCGTACGATTTTAGGTTAAGGGGTGATTCTGTGCTATTCTAGTGTTTAAATCTGAGAATTTCAGCGCCGCATCAAATGTTTTGCATGTGGGATATCCGCCCCTCAATAAATTCTCCGAAATATCTAAAGAATTGTTTGAGTATGAAACGAACATTAACTTAGAAAATCTCCCACCTTTAACCATTCTTGACCTCGATATAGATGAAGACAACGATTCATTGAGTAATTAGATAAACTGTATTTGTTTAGCTAGGTGGTCTAAATTGCTCTGGAAGGTAGTGTTGATAGTTAAAAGGGGTACTCATGAACCTCAACTACCCATTTTAGAGGCATTAAATGCATGTAGCTAAACAAATACCCTCTCTGTAAATATTTGAAAAACCTAAGTGATGTAAGCTTAAAGAACAATTTGAAAAAGAAGGAATCGAGTTTGCTTATCCAACTCAAACGGTTTTTGTTAGCAAAGCAGGACAGTGATTTTATCACAGGAATTTTAATCTTCAATCTATTACTGTAAAAACATAATAAACATTAGATTAAGAGTACTACAAAATAAATCCATATGTTTTGCCTTGTGTTAAACTCCTATGATCTAGATAGTGATTGAAATGAAGTTGGTTAGGTTTGAATTTAATGGAGAGACGAATTATGGGATCTTGGAGAATGAAAAGATAACAAAAATCAGTGGAAATTTATTTAATCCTTACAAAAAGACCGGAGAAATTTACAGTATAGGTGAAATTAAATTTCTCCCCCCATTAGATCCAGAAAAGATAATCTGTATTGGATTTAATTACAGGAAACATATGGATGAGATGAGTGATATAGCAACAA
Source organism: Candidatus Altarchaeota archaeon (assembly GCA_030633635.1). Taxonomy (GTDB): domain Archaea; phylum Altiarchaeota; class Altiarchaeia; order IMC4; family DAOVSA01; genus DAOVSA01. The sequence continues at coordinate 2,216 of DAOVSA010000038.1, read as the reverse complement.
AAAAACCAACACTGACATTGAAGGCACAGAACACGGTTGTTGGACACGGTGATGAGATTAGGATCCCCAATAATGGTTCTGTGGAACATGAGGCCGAGCTTGGAGTTGTTATCGGAAAAAGTGGTTACAGGATAAAAAATCCAAAAGAACACATACTTGGTTACACGATAGTTAACGACGTGACGGAAAGAAAAATAGAGAGAGAAATGGTTCAGTGGAGCGCCTCCAAGAGCTTTCCAACGTTCTGTCCGGTTGGACCGTGTATAGAAACTGAATTGGATTCGAATAACATAGCGATAAAATGTTGGGTTAATAAAGACTTAAGACAGGATTCGATGACTTCAGGAATGATCTATAGCCCAGAGGAATGCGTGAAATTTGCCAGTAGATTCATGAAATTGGAGAGAGGTGATTTGATCGCCACTGGGACTGTGCCTGGAGTTGACGTGCTCAATGACGGTGATACAATTGAGATCGAGATTGAGGGCATCGGCAGGTTGAGGAATTATGTAAAAGTGTCGTATGAATAACAACCACTTATTTAACTTATTTATCAGTTTCTCCCAACGAGTTCTATTGGATGTTTCAGGATAGAACGGAAATATCAAGATATTGGAAATTCCAGAATTTTCTGGGTTTTCAATGATAATTGTAAATGATTTTTTATCTTCTTAGATTAAATCTAAAATCAAATGATGATTAAATGATGAAACTTAAAGATCCAATTTCAATCATTGCAATTTTAGCGGGCATAATTATACTGGTCGCGGGTTTGCCTGCCATGGTAAACTATATAAACTACCGGTTTGGAAATCCGGCAGAGATTCCTGAGTCTATGGAGGCTGTGGATGCGGCGATAAAATCCTGTTCGGAGAGATTAGGTGTAGATCATGACAAACTAATTTCTTGTATAGATTCTGGCGAAAAAGAATCAATATTAACAGCGGATCAGGAATTGGTGGAAAAATATAAAGTCAGAGGGGTTCCCGGATTTGTAGTTGGATGTTCTTATCTGTTTGCTGGTGCGTATTCTCCAAGGTTTATGGATCAGGCCATAATTCTGGCATCAGATGATGAAATACTGAATGAAACCCAGTTTAAGGATTGGTGCCTGATAAGGGCAACCAATAAGACCTGTAGCAGATATACAAGAATTATTGGGAACGAGACCTGCAAGAAGGATGGTAAAATTTTGGTGCAGGAATTCCTGGATATAAATTGTCCAGAGTGCTACAGGGCACAGACGAGGACGATTCCGTGGCTAAGGAACAACACGGAGATAGTATTCGAACAGCATCATGCAACCCATACGAAGAGATCAAAAAAACTTGCAACCGCCGTGGAATGTGCATCAGATTTTGGAAAAAGAGACGAATTCCTTGGGTGTATTTTTAATGAGACATTTGGGGAGTAGTTTTATGATTGGGGATGTGATTTTAGTATATTGAAGATGGATTACACTATAAATAAACCACAAAGAAAGCAGGATATGAAAGAGAATAATATCAAAGAAGATGATATCCTAGAGAAGGCCATCATCATAGCATGTATCATTGGAATAATCCTTACTTTAATCGTTGTAGTAATGAATAAATCAGAGGAACGCTTCTCAGTCCTTTATATAAAGCCTGGTTCTTATTCGAACTATGTGGAAGGAGATATAGCCTCCTTTACATATGGCGTGGAGTGTTTTGAGGGTAAAGACACTCTATACAATCTCAAAATATTTTTTGGGGAAGAAATAGTGGACGAAAAGGAATTTATGCTGGGGGAAGGAGAGAAGACAGAAAATGGGGTGACGATAGATATACCCCAAGAAATCGAATTTCCGGTAAAGCTAAGATTATTACTTGAGGTTAATGATAGAGAGTATGATACCCATTTTTGGTTGAAAGGTAGATGATCTGGAAATAAATCCAACGGGTGAGATGGACATCCGAGCAATTCCTCGTGAGATGGTTTTATGGGCGTGTTCAATTGAATTCTTAGATACTTGGATATAAACAATAACTAATATCTGGTTGGTATTCTCGTATTGGGTATAATCTTACGATTAAAATTGAACATAATATTTATTTATAACCGTAAAATTATAACAATAATAACAATACCTTTGTTTTGTGATTGATCGTGGAAATTTAATGAGTGTGTAAGATCACCCGCGTTTGGACGGCGATTGTTGTTGTAAGGATTAAATAATGACCAGATGAGAATAT
>DAOVSA010000189.1 GCA_030633635.1 Candidatus Altarchaeota archaeon | reverse complement strand
GCTTCCTATACTCCAACTCCCAAACATCCTCATCCTTCATTTCCCCATCACCCACATATTTTATAACATCTAATCATTTATGAAATTATCCCTTTTTGACTCTAAAGACATCTAATTCTTCAAACCTATCAATAAATTTTAGTACTATTTTGTGGAATGTTTTGATTCATGTGGAGTGAAATGAATACACAATTAATCCTGATATCGGGAAAGTATTGGAGATTCTTATATGCGTAAATTATATATATCTCGTAAATTTATATAACATATTATAATTAACATCAAAAATAATTTGATATAGGAGGCTATAAGTATGAAGAAAATAAGAAAAAATATGCTGGTGACTCTGGCGTGCGCTCTCATTTTTACAGGCGCTCTTGGTTCTGTTCTTTCTGATAATGAAAAGAATGAAGAATGTATTCCAAATGTTTTGTTGCCATCGGATCCTGTTACTATTGTAGTAACTAATGGTGCGATTACCTATTTTGACCATCGTTTATCTGATATCCCTGAGGGTGATTACGATGTTCATAATGATGTGTACCCTGGTTGGTGTGTGCAAATGGGGCCACATATGCCTCGTGAAGAAGAAATATCGGTTTTGTTGTATTCGAGCTATGACTCAGATATGCCTGAGGACTTCATGAGTGAGAATTGGAGTAAGATTAACTATCTCCTCAACAACCGGGAGGGGTTCAGTCGGATGGTTGTCCAACGTGTGATATGGCATTTACTTGATTTTAATCCAAAAAACATGGGGGATAGTGAGAAAGATCTGTTAGATATGATCGATTCATATTCTGATGATTTTTGCCCTGGCCCTGGTGATGTTATTGCAATCTTGTGTGCAAATACTACTTTTGTGGACGGAGTTCAACGGACGATCTTTGAACTTCGTCTCCCACAATGTACGCGGACTCAAGGATACTGGAAAAACCATCCAGACGCATGGCCTGTAGAAGAAATAACCATTGGGGGAACAACATATACCAAAGACGACGCAATAGATATTTTGAAGACTCCAGTTAAAAAGGATATGACCATCGCTATGTTTTATCAGCTTGTTGCAGCAAAGTTGAATGTGCTTAATGGTTGTGAATCAAGCTGCATTGGAGATACCATTAAGGCTGCCGATACTTGGATGGCAAAGTATGGTCCCGTTGGCAATGATGTGAAAGCTTCATCAGATGCATGGGATGATGAAGGTGAGCCACTCAAGGACATGCTCGATGACTATAACAATGGATGGCTCTGCGCGTCGCATTGCACCGAGTAGTGGTACTATAATTAGGAGTAATCGCAGTTCTCTGCTGTGTTGATCCATGGAGGATGGTATTCCTCTATTGCTTCAACTTCTTTTTTTCTTTTTATTGAACAAGACTTTTACCCTTTTCTACGTACAGATATGTAAATAGGAGGTAAGATCGTTCTATCCTTTGGATAAGATATGCCTTCTATTAATTTATAGTCTACGCAGGTTTTTGAAAAGTGCAAAAGTTTTGATCTTAAATATTGGGAAACGAATTATATGCCATAGCTTTTAGTATGTACTTGCATATGTATGTGGCTATCCACCTACGAAT
>DAOVSA010000067.1 GCA_030633635.1 Candidatus Altarchaeota archaeon | reverse complement strand
CCCCAGCTCGTTCACAGGTTTAAGTATAAGCTGGTGGCCCTCTTTTATGATAACGAACTTGTCTCCAACAGAGAACTCCCTTCGCATATCTTGGGGGATGACAATCTGTCCCTTAGAGCTGAGTTTAGTCACATCAATATTAATCATGGTAATCACCATAGTAAGATTGGTCTTACAAGTTAATAAATGATTTTTGTATTGCAAACGAGAACAGATTTATTTTTCTTTTATGGCAATAGCCGGAGTCAGGTCCGGTTGACCTCTACAGTTTCCCACTCCCAGCCCCATTTTTTTGCTGTCTGGATTACTCCATTCAATCCTTTTCCTTTATCAGTTAACGAGTATTCCACCCTGACCGGGCTCTTATCTGGGAAAACACTCCGCACTATTAACTCCTCATCTTCCATCTCCCTCAGTCTCTTTGATATGACCCTTGGAGTAATCCATTTAAGGGATTTCTGGATTTCATTAAATCTTCTCACACCCCTGTTAACGAAAAATTCCTGAAGAATCTGCAGTGTCCATTTCCTACCTATGATACGGAATGTTCTATAAACTGGGCATATCTCGATATTGGTGCCGCATTTTATCCCGTAAATCGGGCAATATTCACCATCCTTTCCGCAGAGGGTATGTTTTTGTGGAGGTTCTGATTTTGCGTTCTCCATTCTAACTATCCGATTAGATACCTACATGTTTTTATATTATAAATATACAATATATACTAACTATAAAAAGTATATCTCTATAATCTGAAAATGGAAACAAAAAACAGGGGAGTACACTGTGGCGTGTGCGGAAAGGAGATTACTGGAAAATACATGCAGGCAAGTGTTGACAAGGATTTGAAACCAACGGAAGAGGGCACAGTGGTCTGTTCAGAGGCCTGTGCAAGGGGATATAAACAGAAGTTGCCGTATCAGGGAAAACCCATGCAACACTTCTCTCGCATCACAGGATACTATCAAAATATTGACGGCTGGAATAAAGGCAAGATACAGGAGTTGAAAGACAGAAGAAGATATGGTATACCTGGAGGTGAGGTGAGATGATCGGGAAATTACCTGAAAATATTCTGGATGCGGTTCTTGAAACAATACCCATAGAATTTTCAGTGGTTGATGCAAACGATAAGGTGCTGGCGTGGAATAAACATGATACACGAATACTTAAAAGACCCCTTGGTGCACTTGGACTGGATGTACACAACTGCCATCCGAAAAAGAGTGTAGATAAGGTAGAGCAGATACTGCGTGAGATGAAAGAGGGAACAAGAGATACAGCCAGATTCTGGATTGATCTTCCTCTTGGCGTAAATACGGAAAAACATAAACTTCTGATACAGTATTTCGCTTTAAGAGACAAAGACGGCAACTATCTTGGTTGTCTTGAGGCAACCCAGGATATTTCAGGTATTCAGCGGATAAAAGGGGAGAAGAGACTGCTTGACTGATCGAATTGACTGAGTGAAGGGAGAAGGAGGTGTATCAATACCCATTAAATGTCCGGGTGCATCCAACATACGGACACCCACGATTGAAATAAAAAAGTGCCCAAAATGTGGCGGGGAGGTAGAGATTTTCTCTGATGAGCTGCAGGTAAGGTGTAGAAATTGCGGGTTTACGGTTTACAATGACATACAGTCCTGTGTAAAGTGGTGTGAGCATGCCAGGCAGTGTGTCGGGGAAGAACGCTACAACAGATTAGATTAAATAAAAAGATTGAATCCAAATTATAATTATAAAATGATTTAATTCTCTATGAAAAATGAAAAACACAATTGAGAATCTGACAAAGGCATTTATAGGGGAAAGCCAGGCGAGAAACCGCTACACAATGTATGCGAAGATTGCCAAAAAAGAGGGTTTTGAGCAGATATCAGAGATTTTCCTGGTTACTGCGGATAATGAGAGAGAACATGCGAAGTGGTTATTTAGATTAATCAATGGGCTGAAAAAGGAAAGCGGTGAAAACCTAGAGGAGATTAATGTGGAAGCTGCGGCTCCGACAATCCTTGGCAATACCTCCGAGAATCTGAAGGCGTCTATTGCAGGCGAGAACTACGAATATATGCAGATGTATCCCGAGTTTGCTGATGTTGCAGAAAGAGGGGGTTTTCCTGAGATTGCAAAGAGACTGAGAGCAATTGCCCAGGCAGAAGAGCATCACGAGGAAAGATACAAGAAACTGTTGAAAGAGATTGAAGGAAATACTGTATTCCGGAAAGAGAAGAAAGTCTATTGGGTGTGCAGAAAATGCGGGTACGTGCATGAAGGTGAAGAACCGACGGAAAAATGTCCGTCATGTGATCATCCGAAGAACTACTTTGAACTCAAATGTGAGCAATATTAATAAATATTTAAAAATCATATATTTAAAAAATGACTGAACAAAGACAGATCTACAAGTGCAATATCTGTGGGAATATCGTTGAGGTTTTGCATACCGGAGTGGGGCAGCTTGTTTGTTGTGGACAGCCCATGGAATTGCTCGAAGAGAGAACTGTGGATGAGGGAAAAGAGAAACATACACCGGTAATTGAAAAAACAGAGGCCGGGATAAACGTGAAAGTTGGTTCAATTCCTCATCCAATGGAAGAGACCCATCACATAGAATGGATCGAGGCAATCGCGGGTGGTAAAGTTTACCGAAAATTTTTAAACCCAGGGGATAAACCGGAGGCAGAGTTCGATATAGGAGTAGAGAAGATTGAAGCAAGGGCCTACTGTAACATTCATGGATTGTGGAAGTCTGGTTGTTAAGATGCTCAATCCACATCTTGTCGCAGTATACCAGTATACGCCGGTTAATTCATTCGCTCAGAAGTTCCAGTGTTTCCGCTCTTAAGACATCATTGTTTGAGATCAAACTGACGAGTTTTCCATTCTCCATCACACCGAATCTTCTCACACCGGATCGTGTCATTAATCCGGCTACATATTTCGCTTCTAAGTCGGAGGAGATCACCAGCAATGGTTTTGACACTATTTCAGCGACTTTTATCTTCCTCGGGTTCTTCTCGTGTGCTATTACCTTGTTTATTATATCTTTTCTGGTTATGATCCCATATATATCTCCATCGGGGCTTTCCTCTGTAATAAGGGAGCTTACACGTCTGTCAAACATCTTCTCCATAGCCTTTGCTACGGAAGCTTCCAATTCAATCGTTACGATCCCCCTTGTCATGACTTCTCGTGTTTTCATTGTCCTTTATATTTTTACGGTTTGATTTGCAGGCAGAGTATAAATATACCCCTATAAAAAATTACCTTAAATGAATGGGTTCCTTAATACCTGGACGTCGACACTTATACCACAGTAGAGAACCTCCATGACCCCCCAACTTGCGGATCTCTATGAGTTCTTTGAGTTTTGATTTTATTTCTTTCAATCTCTATCCCTAGCTTTAAGCGCTAAAAAACGCGATTTTTTGCTTTCTTGACCCTCCACATAACTCAAAAATTCGTTATAAATGCCCTGAAGTTTATTATCATTTGGGTATCTCTGGTGAAACTTTTTAAACGTTTTTTGCGCTCCGATTAAATAGCCGATTTCAAGCGATCTTAACATATGTCTAAGTACATAATGACTTGCGTTAATCATCTTGAATAGTTTATCAATCTTGCTATATAGTATTGTTTAACAATACTATTAATATATAAGAATAACTTCTATATAAATGAAAAGGATTTTTTGTTCACAAACAGGATATACAACAAAATGACCATACAAAATGACATATTAAATTATCTCCGTAGATTGGATTTTGGGGCATCCAGTACGGAAATCTCAAAAAATGTCGGTAAAAGCAGAATAACGGTATCTAAGCATCTTGAGGTTATGAATGCCAGGGGTCTTGTAGATTTCAAGAGGATCGGTATGGCCAAGTTATGGTATATACCAAGTGGACGTGCAAACATTCAAAGTACTGTTGTATATTCAGATCTGAGAGAGGAGAAGAAACTGGCAGAAAAACTCGGGGCGGATATAAAAAAAGAAATTGAAGATCCCTCGTTCATACTCGTGTTTTCATCAACGCATATAGATCCAAAAAAATTCTTCAGATATTTCAAGAAGAAATTCACCGAAAAGACGAAGATAATTGGTTGCTCAACGTGTGGTGAGATATCAAAATACGGTATGACAGAAAACACCGTTGTTGCAATGGCGATAAAATCTGATCACATCAGTGTTGGAATTGGGATCGGAAAAAATCTTAAAAAAGACGGGGTTAAAGCCGGGAAGATGGCAGCTGAAATGGCATTAAATGATCTGGAGCACGATTTTTCTAAAACCATATCCTATGGGACAAGTGTTGGAGACATACTTAGATTAAATCCATTTTTTGCATTCGTTTTTTCCGATTCCTTAAGCGAACAGGAAGAAAAGATATTGGAGGGGATCTCCAGCATCTTCGGGATGAGGTGCCCGATTCTCGGCGGGGGTAGTGGTGATAATCTCAAATACAAAGAGACGTATCAATTTTATAATGGAATGGTTTATAAAGACAGCGTTCTTG
>DAOVSA010000147.1 GCA_030633635.1 Candidatus Altarchaeota archaeon | reverse complement strand
GGTATACTATAGTAGACTAAAGTATAAAAATTAGCATGTTGGGGTTATAAAAGATTGTAAATGATAGGCCGCATGGGATTATTATAGGACGTGTGAGCAACAGCAACAGCAACTTAATGGTCTATAAGACTATCAAAAAACATAACCCTGTTAAATTAGGAAGACAGGGTCTATAAAAAGGGGAATCGAACATATTCATCTCGCCCGTGCCGGGATTCGAACCCGAGTATGGGGCTCCGCAGGCCCCTAGGATATCCAAGCTACCTCACACGGGCTTATTTTTAACCTTTTTATTTTAATCTTTATAATATTAATCAAAATGGAACTAAAAACCGAAAACTTCTACAGGATAGTTGCTCCAAGACCAACAGTGCTTATATCTACCACCGATGGAGTGAATTCGAATGCCGCACCATTCAGTTTTGTGATGCCAGTCTCTGTTAAGCCGGCGTTGATAGCGTTCTCATGCGGTCATGGAAAAGATACTCTGGCCAATATAAGAAAGACCAAGGAATTCGTCGTTAATGTACCATCCTCCGAGATCCTGGATGCAGTGTGGGTTTGCTCAAAAAAATTTCCAAATGATGTAAACGAAATCATTAAATCCGGATTAACAGAAAGGAAATCCAAAAAGATAAAACCCCCGTCGATAGATGAATGTATCGCCTGGTTTGAATGCAAACTTGAGTTTGAAAAAGACATGGGAGATCACGTTCTGATCGTTGGTGAGGTTCTCAATGTCGAGGTAATAGATGAGATTTCCAAAGACGAAGGATTTGATGTCCTGGAGCGTGTATTAATGCACCTCACCGGGAGAGATTTTACTGTTTCCGGAAAGATTTTGAATCCCAAGATCGAATAGAATGGAGAATAGAAGGTAGGAGAATAGAATGTAGAATAGATGAAATGTCGAATAGATCGCATGTAAATCGATAGAATGTAAAATCGATAGAATGTGATTATTTGATCACCAGACTACCCTGCCTTGCGGCCCAGCACTGAATATTTACTGCCAGGGGAAGCATTGCTGTGTGAGTATCTCCGGTCTCGATGTTAACCCCCAATGTTGTGGTTTTACCGCCCAACCCCATCGGCCCGATGCCCAGATTATTTATCTCATTGTAGAGATTCTCCTCCAATTTCGCGATCTTTGGTATCGAACTTCTCTTATTAATTGGTCTTAACAACGCTTTTTTTGCCAATCCTGCAACAGAATCAAAATTACCGCCGATTCCAACACCGATTATGGTTGGCGGGCACGGATTCCCACCTGCAATATTTACTGTATCCAAAACAAATCTTTTTATACTTTTAATGCCCCCTGTGGGGTTTAACATGGTTAACCTACTCATATTTTCGGAACCGGAACCCTTTGGCAGGAAAATGATCTCCACCCCCGTTCCTTCCACAATTTCGTGGTGAATTATCGGAACTTTATCGCCGACATTTCCTTTATTTTCCCTCGTTATCGGATCAACGACATTTGGGCGGAGCATGCCCCTCTCCGTTACAAGTTCCACCGAATCCCTGATCTTATTTTCCAGATCAACGACCAAATTGAAGTTATCTACGTCTTTTCCAATTAGTATATAAAAAATGGGCAATCCAGTATCCTGACATAATGGAATTGACTCTCTTTTGGCTATTTCTAAATTCTTTAGTATATTCTCCAGTTGAAATCTCGCAGTTTCATCTGTCTCATTCTCGTATGCCTTTTTAAGTGCATCTTCAACGTCCCCCGGTACTTTGCATACAGTATATTCTATCAAATTCACGATTTTATTGATCATCTTTTAAAGTTTTTAGCTCATATCTCCCATAGAATTTCTATAATATTTGAGATCATTCAGAAGGTCCTTATCTCCCTTAATTCGGATAATTTATACTGCGTTAAGCCTCCTTCATCTCCCTTGGTTATGTTTATATCCTCTACCAGCATCTCTGTCAGAATATTTTCCCCAACAGTTTTTAACACCGCATCCTTCAATGCACGTGCAAACAAATGAGCCCGATTCTTATCATGGAAATGTGCCACTATGGCACATGGCGGTGTCATGGAAACCTCTAAAAAACCTTCTTCCTCGAATAAAAACCTTCTGTAGAACTTCCCACCGATTTTGTCCCATCCAATATAATACAATTCCTCACTAAATTCTTTTTCTAGTTCTGATATAAATCGAAAAAGTTCTTTATCAGCCTTTTCCTCTCCCTGTGCTCCTCCTCCATCGGCTGATGAAATCTTAAAAGGTAAAACCTCCGGTACATCCAGCAGTGAAATATTGTAGTTTGTTTTTTTCATCACAACCACTAAGCCATATTTTTCCTCAACCAATCCAGATCGCACCTGTAAAGTTCTCTGATATCCTCCAACCCGAGCTTTAGTGCCACCAATCTGTCCAGTCCTAATCCCCATGCTAAAACCGGACATTCAAATCCCAAAAGGGGCTGTACGACCTCGGGTCTAAAGATACCTGCTCCTCCTAATTCGATCCATTCCCCCCTGGATTCAACCCAAGCTTCCACCTCAAGGCTCGGCTCTGTGTATGGAAAATACGCGGGTCTAAATCTGACCTTAAAGCCCAGATCGTCATAAAACTGCTTTAAAATTCCCAATAAATTCCTAAAGTTTACGTTTTTATCCACAACTATACCTTCAACCTGGTAAAATTCCGG
>DAOVSA010000131.1 GCA_030633635.1 Candidatus Altarchaeota archaeon | reverse complement strand
GAGGGAAATGCCCCTAATTGCATTTGTGCCCAATTGGTGACGAGGTCACCTTAAATCTATCCAACGCTTCCTTTTCCATGAAATGCAGTTTTCCAGGGACGATCAAGGAATGCGGACATGGACCGAAATCATAATCTAGTAGTTCTTTTGCACGTCCAAATTTAATAACGGAATCGCCACCCAGGTGTGCCGCACCCACACAGGGACTCAGTTCGTTAAATATTCCTTTAAGCTCCATTTTTTCGATCTCTAAGAGGATTCTGATGCCTTCATTTAAAGTCATTCCTATATCAAGCAGAAATAATGTGTGCATACCTTGCTCTAGGTTGCCTTTTAAAACCCCATAGGGTGTCTTTGGGGAATAACTTGGCGTTGGAAACACTATAGAAGTTGTTTTACCGAATTTGTAGATCTGAATTCCTATCTCTGAGATCGCCGTGTATATCGAGGAAGAATGGATAACCTTGGTTTCGATCCCCAATTTCTCGGCTCTTAAAACCAGATCTATGTGTGTTGTGGCAACCATTGGATCTCCGGGGATTAAAAGTGCCGTGTTGGTATTTTTTGCGGCCTTAAAGATCTGATCCGGGTTTTCTTCTATCTCTCTGCGTGTTAAAATATTGATCTTACGTCCGATAGACTTTGCAAGAGCGGGGAGGTCTGCGCGATGAACTCCAGTGTAGAACTCCGCATACACCTCATCACAACCTTTCAGGGTTTCAAATCCCCTCAAGCTAATATCCTTTTCATCATATATCCCGATACCAATTAGATAGAGCATTTTGAACGAATTTTTTCACCTTAACCGGGTCTTTTTTTCCAGGCAAAATCTCGACACCACTTGATACATCCACGGCATAGGGTCTAACTGCTTCTATGGCTGATTTAACATTTTCCGGATTCAAACCGCCGGATAATATAGTCGGGATGTCAAAACGCGCCTGAATCTCTTTACTCAGTTTCCAGTCGTGAATTTCTCCCGTTCCACCGACCATCTTTTGGGTTTGCGTATCAAGAAGTATTGCATCCACCAAATCTTTATACTCTTTATACTTTTCTGGATCTGATACCTCACCGGACTTATAGATATGAATAACCTTGATTAATTTTACACTATCTTTAATTTTTTCTTTAATTTCAGAGATAAACTCCGGTGGTTCATTTCCATGCAGCTGTATTGCACTTGGATTTAGTTCATTTATGATTTTTTCCACTTCTCCTACGGTTTTGGGCATTAAAACAGCAACTGTTGAAACAAATGGGGGAATCGTCATTGAAATTTTCCTTGCACGGTCCAAATTTATTTTTCTTGGAGTCTTGACTGGCACATCAATTATGAAACCTATTGCGTCTGCTCCAGCATTTACGGCCAGTAAAGCATCTTCCTCATTGGTTATCCCACAAATTTTTATCCTGATCATTTTTCATTATTTGATCATTTTCATTATTATTCCAAATTCAAAACTACTGATCTTAAATCTCTTAAAAATTCGTTAATATGGTGCTCGGTCAGGTGCGGCATAACCACCACACGAATACATGGTGGCTTTCTGGTCACTGAAGACTTCCATCCAAGTTCTTCTAATCTCTTCACGACCAGAGAAAGATCCTTATCTCTTATTTTTATCGCAACCACATTCATAACAGGCGGTATTACCTCTGCAAACTCACTTGCACCATCAGCCAATAACCTGGTGTGTTCCATGCATCTGTGTACGATCTTTCGATAGCCTTCTCTGCCCAAATGCCTCATTAATGTCCAGGTTGCAGCCACAGATGCTCCAGATCGTGTACTGGATGGAGTAAATTGCTTTCCTAGGCCAATATATGGGGTATCAACTCCACCTCTCAGGTAAGTTTCATCTCTGAACAAGATTCCGCCAGCCGGAATTGGTGCCAGCCCCATTTTGTGCGGGTCTATGGTTATCGAACTCACGCCTTTCAATCCAAAATCGAAATCAGGCACCTCATAGTTCAAATCCTTCAAAAATGGGATCACAAAACCACCAAAAGCTGCATCGACATGCAGATACAGGTTGTTGTCCAGTGCCAGATCCGAAAGTTCGGGTATTGGATCTATCGCACCAAATTCTGTGGTTCCAGCCACACCAACGATCGCACATGTATGCTCGTTGATCAATCTCTTAACAGAGTCTACGTCGACAACCAAACCATTCAAATTTGCTTTTAGGACCTTTATACCAAGTATAACCTCTATTTTATCGAATGAAAAATGGGCAGACTTGGGAACAATTATTTCGGCGTTTTTGTCTCCGTGTATTTTTTTAGCCATTACCATGGCCATAAGATTTGCTTCAGTCCCTCCAGTCAGTATGTATCCAATCGCGTCTGGATTCCCAAGCAAGTTCCCCAACCAACCGATGACTTCGTTTTCGAGACTTTTTGCCCCGTCACACAGATCGGGATCTCCGAGATTGGTGTCTAAAAATATATTGTACGCTTCTCTTGCTATTGGAGGGGTTGATGTTAGCATTGATCCCAGTATTCTCCCGGATTCATAACTTACATCCTGCTCGTGTCGTTTAAGCAATTCTTTTATAACAAATTCCCTTGACATACCTTTTTTGATCATCTCATATCAATCATTTATATACATTCCAAAACAATAAAAAAACATGGTAAATAAAATGGAAACGGAAGATATAAACGTAAAGGATCTAAAACCAAGATCTAGAAGTGTGAATCTTGTGGTTAAGGTATTAAAGGAGAACGAGATTAGAGATGTGGAGAGCAGAAAAGATGGATCTAAGCACCGGGTGTGTGAAGCAACGGTTGGTGATGAAACCGGAACCGTATTGTTAACACTCTGGGATGAACTAATTGATGAAATAAATGAGGGAGATGTTTATCAAATTAAAAACGGATATACGTC
>DAOVSA010000190.1 GCA_030633635.1 Candidatus Altarchaeota archaeon | reverse complement strand
TTATCATCGATTCAAGCATTACTAAAGCGCTGGCAGATGGTGCATAAAACGTGCTTCCTTTGAGAGCAATGACCTCGGCGCCACCTTTTTTTGTCCTTTCAACAACTTCTTTGATCTCCCCTTCGGACAACACTTCAGATATTGGTATTGCGGAAACATAAGAATGTCTCACTAGAGGAATCATAGAGTCTCCGTGTGCACCGATAACCACTGCGTTAATATCCCTGACAGATGTATCGAGTTTCTGGGCCAAGAATAAACGAAATCTCATGGAATCAAGAACCCCCCCCATTCCGATAACCCTCTCAGCTTTAAATCCAGAGCATTTCAGGGCGACATAGGTCATGACATCCAGAGGATTGGTCAACATCAAAATCTTCGATTTCGGGGCAAATTCTGCAATTTTTTCCGCTATCGATTTGATGATCCGAAAATTTTTATTCAACAGATCCAGTCTGCTCATATCTGCCCTTCTGGCAATGCCTGCGGTAATCACAACAATTTCCGATCCAGCAATATCCTCGTAATCTGTGGTTCCTGTTATCTCGACATCATACCCTGATGCGGGTGATGCCTGTAATAGATCCAGTGCCTCACCCCTTGGCAGATCTCCTTCTACGTCCAACAAAGTGATGCTATCCAGTTCCTTTTCTGCTATTCTAAGTGCGATACTGCTTCCAACCCGTCCTGAGCCGATTATCGATATCATCCTAATCCGCCAAATTAAATTTAGTCAAATTCAAAAACAATAAAATAAAATAGCAATTTTATAGTAATAATGAATTAGTCAGGGCATTATATAAAAATCTAGATCTATCGCAATGCTGCACATTATACATACAAACTAACTGAATATTAAACTGAATAGATACGACCAGTAACTTACTTAATCCCTATGATTTTATGCAATTGTGGCAGAACTCTAACACGCAAGCGGTCGTTTAAAACCTGACCTACGAGGCTTTTTGTTTTGATTCCTCCTTGAGGCTGTAGTATGACATCTATATCCGCCCCCGCTTTATTTATCATCTCTTTTGCAAATTCATAGTCCCCATCATTTGCAATGATTATCTTTATCTGATCCTTTGGTTCTAATCTGGCGATCAAATTCTCGTCACTTTTTTCTTTTGAACTCGGAGGTTTAATATCCATTGAGACGCAATCAACTGCATTAAATATATCGGAATCGTATAAAGTTCCATTTGTCTCTAAAATAATGAAATAATCTCTATTTTTTAATTTTTTTACCAATATCTGCAACTCTTCCGGCTGTAACATGGGTTCCCCGCCGGTTATGCAAACACTTTTGATCCTGTAAGTTTCAATTTCCTTCATGACCTCGTCGACACTTTTTTCTGTTCCGTTTTTGGGATCAATCGCCTGGGGCGTGTCACACCACTTGCATCTCAAATTGCAGCCAGTTAACCTTAAAAAAACCTGGGGTAAACCAATATACTTTCCTTCACCCTGAATGCTGAGAAAAATTTCGTTGACTAGCATTTTATACAAATTATTTCAATCTATTCAACGGTAGAATGCCTCAACTTCATATCTTCCTCACCTTTGCCCAGATCC
>DAOVSA010000091.1 GCA_030633635.1 Candidatus Altarchaeota archaeon | reverse complement strand
TGAGAAAGGAACTCTTGAAATGGAGATATCCACTAGAGCTATATCTGATGATTTACATGGGTAAATTAATTTCACAATTCTATTTTCCATAACATTTTCCATAACAATATAAATCTCACTTGATAGATAAAGAGTAAAATAAAGAGCAAATCCATTCCCCATTATATTTTTCTATTCTAATTTATAGATATCTGCGGATACATAAAGATAAAGGTACAATAAAATATACGAGAAAATGGAAGCCCCATGGACGGAGAAATACAGGCCGCAAAGATTGGAGGATATGGTCGGGCAGGATTCAATAGTAGGTAGACTGGAGGCGTATGTGAAGGCAAGGTCTATGCCGCATCTCCTTTTTGCAGGTCCCGCAGGTACTGGAAAGACAACGGCTGCTCTATGCATGGCAAGGGAATTCTTTGGAGATATTACACATGACTTTCTTGAGTTAAATGCCTCTGATGAACGCGGTATTGACGTCGTAAGGGTAAAAATAAAGAAATTTGCCAGGACCAGATCGATTTCCGGGGATTTTAAAATAATATTCCTGGACGAGGCTGATGCTCTAACAACCGATGCTCAAAATGCATTAAGAAGGACAATGGAGAAATACACGGGAACATGCAGGTTTATATTATCGGTTAATTATTCATCAAAGATTATAGAGCCAATACAATCGAGATGTGCTATTTTCAGGTTCAAAAAATTGTCAAGAGATGCTATCAGGAAAAGACTTGAGTTTATTTTAGGAGAAGAGGGTGTTGAATACACGGATGAGGGCATTTACTGTATTTTATATGCAGCAGAAGGGGATATAAGAAGGGCGGTAAATATCCTGCAATCCGCTGCAGCCTTGGGAAAGGTGGATGAAAAAAACGTATTGGAAATATCGATAAGGGCAAGACCTGAAGAGATCAGGGAGATATTAAACTTGGCAACAGTGGGTAAGTTTCTGGATGCTAGAAACCTGCTGGATAGACTGATTATGGATTACGGAATGTCTGGCGAAGATATCCTGCTCCAGATGAATCGGGAGGCGATGAATCTGGAAGTCGAAGATGTATTGAAGATAAGGATTATTGATCTTGTCGGGGAATGTAATTTCAGATTGGTCGAAGGTGCAAATGAACGAATTCAGCTAGAAGCGCTGTTGGCAGGTATTATTGCAACAAGGGAAAATCCCTAGGCTCTGATTCTATCACATCCATAGTTTAAAGACGCTTTTTAAAGGCGCTTAAAAATCCGTCCAAAATCAGTTGATGATGTACGACACGACCATAGTCCGGTATGGAGAGATATTTCTGAAGAGCGAATCTGTCAAAAGAGAATTTGAGCGAAAGCTAATAAAAAATATTAAACTGAAACTAAATAACTCAAACCTTAACTCAAACGTTGAAATCATCAGAAAGCGCCATCGAATCTATATAAAATCCGATAGACCAGAAATCATAGCGAAAGAGGTTGCAAATATCTTTGGAGTAACTTCCACATCCCCTGCGATAGAAACAATAGCAGAAATACCAGAGATAGAAAAAATAGCGGTAAATCTGGCAAAGAACACAATCAGGGATGGCGAGACATTCGCAGTCAGGGCATATAGAACCGGAAAACATACATTCAGTAGTAAGGATATAGAGATAGAACTTGGAAGACAAATTCTGGAGGGTATTAACACCTCTGTGGATCTTGAAAATCCAGATAAAACGATATTCATCGAGGTAAGAGATGATCTGGGATTTGTATTCGATAAAAAAATCAAAGGTGTCGGTGGATTGCCATATGGAACCCAGGGAAGGGTTATTGCATTAATATCTACTGGAATCGATTCGCCGGTTGCCACATGGCTGATGATGAAAAGGGGCTGTGAGATCGTTGGGGTTCATTTTGGAGACGAAGACGCAGATATCACCAAAATCATAAAAAAATTGGAGGAATATTCCGTTTATCCAATAAAACTCCTTGTTATTCCCTATGATGAAATCTTGAGTAAAATTTCTGCCAAATCCGGGAAATATACGTGTGTGGTCTGTAAAAGAACTATGTGTCGTATCGCTTGGCGCATATCAGAGGTAGAAAATGCCCATGGAATAGTCACCGGGGATAACCTCGGGCAGGTTGCAAGCCAGACTCTGAAGAACTTAGAAGTAACCAGCGTAGTAAGCCCGATTTATCGACCTTTGATCGGTATGGACAAAGAAGACACGATAAAACTCGCAAAAAAGATCGGAACTTATGATATCTCGACAGGTAAATCCTGTCCATTTGTTCCAAGCAAACCCGCAACCAGGGCAAAATTAGACAAGATAGAGGAAATTGAAGGAAAAATTGGAATTGACGAAGAGATCGACGATTTACTTGAAATGATCTTGGATAAACCAAAAAGAGAAATTCCCAAGACATATATAATCATATAATCAAATAAACAAAAAATATAAAAAATATAAATAAAGTCTAAGATTAAACGAGAATGAAGGTATGCTTGTACACCAAATTAGAAAATACAGTCAAAAATAGCGGGATTGGAACGGCTATTAACCAGCAGAAAAAGGCCCTTGAACTGAGTGGCGTAGAGTATACAACCGATCTAAAGGATGAGTTCGATATCATTCACATCAACACCGTATCCCCAGACTCCCTCTACATAGCAAAGCGAATGAAATCAAAAGGTAAACAGGTGGTGATGCATACCCATACAACTGCGGAAGATTTCAAAGACAGTTTTAACTTCAGCAATCATATAGCACCAACCCTAAAGAGCTATTTATCCTACTTCTATAACCAAGCAGACGTCTTGATCTCACCATCCGAATATACAAGGAAAACAATACGGGGTTATGGTATCAAGAAAAGAATTGAGGTCATCAGTAATGGAGTTGATACAGAGAAATTTATCTTCTCAACCCAAAAAAGGAACGAATATAGGGAAAACTATGATCTGGAGGGTATTATTCCGTTCTCTGTTGGTCACGTTTTTGCCAGAAAAGGTGTTTCTACTTTTATTACTGTAGCAAATAACTTTCAAAACAAATTTGTGTGGTTTGGAAAGATATTCCTGTTTTTAAACTCTATCTCGGTCGTAGAATCAATAAAAAACGCACCAGAAAACGTTCTTTTCACAGATTATGTGCATGATGTGATTTCCGCCTATTGTTCCGGTGATATATTCTTCTTTCCAAGCAAATGTGAAAATCAAGGCATATCCATCTTGGAGGCTGCCGCATGTAAGCGTCCAATTCTTTTGAGAGATATACCAACCTATAATGACTGGTTGATCGATGAAGAAAATTGCTTAAAAGCAGGGACAGAAGAGGAATTCATAGATCAATTAAATTTACTGATTGAAGACAAAGAATTGAGACAAAAACTGGCAAATAACGCCTATAAAGCATCCAGGGAACATAGTTTGGAAAAAATCGGTGAAAAACTCAAATATGTTTACGAGGGGTTGACGTGAGACCCATATACCCCTATACATTCCAAACATATATTAAACCCTGCCAAGCAGGATTTGGGTGAATCATAGCGTTTCGCTTGACGATTTTATTCTCTATTCATCTCCACAAAAATCATTGAGTGTTCTAAGATTGTCTTCCACTAGCCGATAACTTTCTGGAAATTCCTCCTTTGTAAACACTTCAAGGGCTTTTTTATAGGCTTTGGCCGCCTTCCTGCAGTTTCCAGCCTTATCTTCCACCCCAGCAAGCGTACCGTATGCGGCCCCAAGATTATTCTGGGTCATTGCATAATCCATCGGGAATTCTTCCAGAGTGTAGACTTTAAGTCCCTTCTCATAGGCTTTTATTGCCTTC
>DAOVSA010000049.1 GCA_030633635.1 Candidatus Altarchaeota archaeon | reverse complement strand
CAGGTCTAATGCAACAGTTGCAAGTGAATCATCCATCGGAACTATCGCGTGTCCCATCCTGGAAATTCCCTGCTTATCCCCCAATGCATCTTCAAGTGCCTGCCCAAAGCAGATAGCAATATCTTCAACCACGTGATGATCTTCTACTTCAATATCCCCTGTTGCCTTAACCTCCAGGTCAAAACCTGCGTGTAGCGCCAGATTTTCAAGCATGTGATTTAAAAATTTTACCGGAGTGTCTATTTTACCAAGTCCTGTTCCGTCCAGGTTTAATTTCAACTCTACATCGGTTTCCTTTGTTTTCCTTTTTATATCGGCAGTTCTCATCTCTATTGTGCCCCGTATTATCTATAATCGAATTATTAATCTTTATTATCTATTATCTTATGTTTGATTATTACTACTCATAGATTATATTATATTCATAAATTTAATCAATCAATTATAATAAAAATGAAGACCTCAGAAGTATTGATCGGTGCACTGGAGTATATAAGACAGTTTAATGGCCAGATTTTTGTCATAAAACTCGGCGGGGAGGTTGCATCGAATGATAAAGTACTGGGTGGAATAGCACAGGATATAACACTGCTTAACTGGGTTGGTATCCATCCCGTGGTTTTGCATGGTGGCGGCAAAGGAATCTCAGATCTCATGAAGAAATTTGGAAAGGAACCCCAGTTTATCGAGGGATTGAGAGTGACAGATGAGGAAACCATAGACATAGTGAAGATGATCTTGGGAAAAGTGAATACGGAAATCGTTGCCGCCATAACCTGCCGGGGTGGTAATGCTGTTGGTTTGTCCGGGAAATCCGGGAGACTTTTTTTGGCTGAGAAGCGGGAGAAGAAAGGGATTGATCTTGGCTTAGTTGGCGATATAAAGGGAATTCACCCGGAATTAATTGAACTCCTGATTCATAATAACTATATCCCAATAATCTCACCCATAGGTATTCAAGAGGATGGAACCGCTTTGAATATCAACGCGGATGTAGCTGCAAGCGAACTTGCAATCGCATTAAAAGCGAGTAAACTAATGATCCTAACAGATGTCAAGGGCGTATTAACAAAAGAAGGCGAGTTAATAAAACGACTGACCACATCTGATGTGGATAGATTAATAGATACTGGTGTGGTAAGGGAAGGAATGATCCCTAAACTAAACTCATGTATCAATGCACTGCACAGCGGAGTCCAAAGAGCACATATGATCAAGGCGACCGAACATGGAATTTTAGAGGAGATATTTACTGCAAAAGGAACAGGTACAATGTTGATCCCGAAATGAACTCATGTAATAAGTGTAGAGATAGTTCCGTTATAGAACTTAGATACTCCGGGCAGTCCCTCTGTGCCACATGCTTCATAAAACTATTCGAGCAAAGAGTAAGAAAGACGATTCGAAGGAATAGATTCTTTAATCCTGGTGACAAAATCGCAGTTGCACTATCCGGTGGCAAGGACTCGATTGTTGTGCTTTATCTCCTGAAAAAACTATCAAAGAAATTCCCGGATTCCCGGGTTTTTGCTATAACAATCGATGAGGGAGTGCGTGATAGAAACTTTGAGATTGCAAAATCCATTTGCGATCAACTGGGCGTTGAGCACCATATCTTTTCATTTCAAAAAGAATTTGGAGTGACCCTTGATGAAATTCTGGAGAAATCCAAAAACCTGGAAAACCCGGCCCCGCCGTGCTCATACTGTGGTGTTTTCAGGAGGTACCTATTAAATAAGAAAGCAAGAGAGTTGGGTGCTACAAAATTGGCTACCGGACATAACCTGGATGACGTGGTTCAAACTGCCTTGATGAACTTTATTCGAGGTGATTTAAAGAGATTTGTATGGGGTATCTCAAAGGATGAAAAATTTGTGCCAAGGATAACACCCTTAAGAGAATGCCCCGAGGAAGAAGTCGAGTTATACGCACAATTGTTTGATCTTGAGGTCAATCCCAACTCGTGCATATACAGGGAAATGTCCTTTAGATCAATCATTGGAAAAATTGCAGATAGTCTCGAGGAAAAACACCCGGGAACCAGGTTTCAGATCCTTAGAAGTGTTGATGAACTGGGCCCTATCATGAGAAAATCATACGAATCTGACAAAAACAGGATGAAAGTTAACAGATGCACCATCTGCGGTGAATTAACCTCCGGGACGATCTGTAAGGTTTGTGAGTTGAGAATGGAATTGGGAATTAGATAGTTTTTTAAGTTATCTCACATAATTAATCATATCTAATCATATCAAAATTTAAACAAAACCGGAGAAAATTTAAAATGGATTTAGAAGGATACGATATGCCTGATGATTTGTACTACCATAAGGAGTTCATGTGGGCGAAGGTGGATGGAAATACAGCAAAGATCGGATTTATTGACTTTGCGCAAAAACTCTCCGGGGAGATAAGTTATGTTGAGATGCCATTTGAAGGGGATGAAGTACAACAGAACGACGAGGTCGGAACAGTAGAAACTGGAAAATGGGTTGGTAAGCTCTATGCTCCAGTATCCGGGACAGTTAAAACCAGTAATGAGAAGCTGTATGATGATCCAACCATGATCAATAATAGTCCATACGGAGACGGCTGGATATTCGAGATCGAGATGAGCAATCCAGACGAACTGGAGAATTTAATGAAGGTTGATGCTGCTGTTGAATGGTTGAAGGGAGAGATAGAGAAGCATAAGTAGTATTAAATATGAAGTGGAGATATTTCGATATTGGTTTGGTGGATCCTTATGAAGCGATGGCAGTACATGAAGCGATGTTTATTTCTCGTGTAGAAGAGAAGAGTCCGAATACCCTGTATCTGGAACAATACAACTCAAAGTCTGTGTTTTTAGGATACCATCAGTGTGCAGAGGCGGAACTGAATCTGGATTACTGCAAGGAGAATGACATTAAGGTAGTGAGGCGTTCAACCGGGGGAGGAGCAGGTTATATGGATCTCAAACAGTTAAACTATGAGGTGACGGTGGATAGGAAGGAATATAACATCCCATCTGATTTTGTGGGATCCTATGGCAGAATAATGGATGGTTTCGTAGAGGCATTGAAATACTTTGGATTAAAGGCGGAATTTAAACCCATAAATGACTTAATTGTCAATGGCGGAAAAGTATCCGGGGGATGTATGGCACGCAAGGATACTATCATTTTGCAACATGGATCGCTTTTGGTTGATTTCGATCTAGATGCCGCTTTTAAGGTATTAAATGTTCCAAAGGTAAAATATGAAAGCAAGGGGGTGAAGTCAGCCAAAAGCAGGGTTAGTTGGATAAATAAGGAATTGGGTTATGAAGTTGACCTAAATGACCTGAAAAATGCAATCAAAAAGGGTTTTGGAAAGTCCTTTGGAATAGAATTTGAGGATTCTGGGTTAACTTCCTATGAAGAGGAGCTTGTTAAGGAATTATTGCCCAAGTATCGTTCAGAAGAATTTATCTATAGGATGTGAATTATATGAAAGTCGACATATCTGAATATAAACAGGGACTGTATAAATCAACGGGGGGGTTGATACGGGTCTTTTTAAAAGAGAAAAATGGAAAAATTGATGATATCCTACTCACCGGCGACTTTTTTATATTTCCAGAGGAGTCATTAGATATAATGGCACGATCCCTGAAAGAGGTTACCTTAGATAAAGATGCAGTACTGGGCAGTATTAAAGAGATATACATCGAGGAGAATATAGACTCGCCTGGTACAACCCCCAAAGATTTTGCAAATGCAATAATGGCTGCGATTGAATAGAACCTATTATAAAAATCCAGTGATACGTAAATCTGCAGTAAAAATAGGATATGCCAATAAACAGAAGTATTTAACTTTTAACCTCAATTTATAAATTCACCAATCGTTCGAGGAATGTCTCAAAGATCATATCCATAGCGAGACTCATGTATCCTACGAAAAATATCTCTTTAAGTTGCGTAAGACCTGGGGGCAGATACCGTCTAAAATTGGATAGAGAAGCAATTAGGTCAGGGATAAACAGGATAGCAGTGCCATCAAAAAGTGCATATGAAACCTCAAAAGAGCTGGATCTGGATATTACAGAAATAAGAGAATCGAGGTGCTGCTCGTGGTGATTTAAATGGGGAAGCAATAATTAATAGGAATTCGGCTGTTGCTGGTTGAGAGGAAATAGACCTCATTATGTTTCAGAAAACAGTATCATTTTTATAATAAATGTTACAGTTAATAGAAACATATTTATATTCCAAAATCAATATATTATCATGTTTGATGCATTAAAGGACTGGAATTCTTGGTGGGAAAAAAAGGAGTTTATCAGGGATCTGGTAGGAATCCTAAGAACAGAAACCAGAGAGATTGAAAGATATGGTGATGAGAGGGAAATAAAGATAATTACCGGCGTTAGAAGGTCCGGGAAGTCAACCATAATGTATCAGGTAATAGAGCATCTGCTTAAAAAAGAAATTAAACCGGAGAATATACTACTCATCAATTTCGAAGACAGGCGTCTAAAAAACAGCGACATAGAGGACATATTCAACACATATCAGCGGGAGCTAAACCCCATTGGGAAAAAATATGTATTCATAGACGAGGTCCAAAATGCCCTGGAATGGGAATACTGGATCAAGAAAGAATATGACCTGTCCCGGGATATCTCTTTTTTTATAACAGGATCGTGCTCCTCTCTTTTGAAAAAAGAATATTCAACGCTTCTTACAGGAAGGAATATACAATTTAATATAATGCCCCTGGGTTTCGATGAATTTCTCAACTTCAGGGATTTTCATATAAAGGATGTCAGGCTTATTACAACCGCGACAAGGAACCGGTTATTGAATATGCTGGATGAATACCTGAAGTATGGTGGATTTCCGGGGATTGCACTGAAGAATAAGAACGTGCGGTTTGCCATACTAAACCAGTATTTTGATGATATAATAAGCAAAGACGTTGTTGCAAGATACGATCTGAGTTCAATAAAGGCATTTGATCTATCGAAATATCTCGTAAGTAATGTCGGGAATTTATTTTCTTTCAGGAGAGCAAGGGCATTTACCGGGCTTGGTATGGAAACACTGGAAAAGTACATGTCTAAGATAATGGAGACCTATCTGGTTTATCTAATTCCGATGTTCTCCTATTCAATGAAGGAGCAAATGCAATACCCTAGAAAAATTTACTGCATAGATACGGGGCTTAGGAATGCCATATCATTCAAATTTTCAGATGATAAAGGGAGACTTGCCGAAAATATCGTCTTTATCGAATTGAAAAGAAGATACAAACAACCGATATCGGACATATATTACTGGAAATCCAAAGGCGGCATGGAGGTTGACT
>DAOVSA010000077.1 GCA_030633635.1 Candidatus Altarchaeota archaeon | reverse complement strand
ATGCAGCAATCGCAACCCTTTGAAGTTCGCCGCCACTCAAATCCTTGATATTCTTTTCTTTTGAGTTTTTTAGATCCAATCTTTCGATCAAAGAGGGCAAATTGCCGAGCTCATCTCCTTTTTCCAATAGATCGTGGACGTTGCCCTTTACAACATCTGGGATGCCGGTTATATGCTGCGGTTTATACGCAACTTTAATCTCATCTTTAGATAATTTTTCAAGATAATTTTGTATTTCTTTTCCCCTGAACCTGAGTATCACATCGTTCCAGTCGGCATCTTCACCAAGGTTTGGTTTTAATTTTCCGGATAGAATCTCCAGAGCGGTGGTTTTTCCGATTCCATTCGAACCAAGGATGCCAACCACTCCTTTTCTTGGTGTAGGTAGATTATAAAGCCTGAAACCATTGATACCGTACTGGTGTATAGGTTTTTCCAGTTCCTCAGGCAGGTTTATAATGTGGATTGCTTTGAATGGACACTTATGCACGCAGATTCCACAACCAGAGCACAATTCTTCAGATATCACTGGTTTATGGGTGTCAGGATCTATGATAATGGCTTCATCTCCGGTTTTGACCTTGGGACAGACCTTAATGCACAAAAAATTGCAGTGGGAGGGTTTGCAGCGATCCTTGTTGAGTACGGCGATTCTCATTTTTATTTGTTTACTCGTTGTATCTAAACTAAAATAAAGAAGGATCAGAATAAATTACACTTCTTCACTCTTTTTTGAATCTAACAATTTTTCGTTTATTTTATTTGTCTAACCAATAAGTTAACTGATATTTTGAAAAAACACGATGGAGAATAATTATATCAAGTTGCTGGACCGGGTATGGGATAATCTACCGGAAGAATTGCAAAACGCACCCAGATTTGAGATGCCCAGGGCCCATACATTTGTAGAAGGAAATCAAACCATAATTAAAAATTTTAATGAAATAGCACGAAGATTGGAACGGAATCCTGAAGAAATACTTAAATATCTATCCAAAGAACTTGCAGCCCCGAGTTTGTTGCAGGGAAATAGAGCAGTGATTCAAAGAGTATTAAGGGCCAAGATAATAGATGAAAAGATAGGAAAATACACTAAAGAGTATATACTTTGCCATGAATGCGGGCGACCAGACACTAAGATAACTGAACTGAAAGGGCAAAAAATCATAAAGTGTGGAGCGTGTGGTGCTTGGTGGCCATTTAGAAGGATCAAATAGGGATTAAATGAGGAGGTATACAAGGAGTTAAAAATGCCATGTGGAAGAAAAAGAAAGATACAGAAGATGAGGACGCATAAACTGAAGAAAAGAAGAAAAAAGATGAGAAGGAAGACGTAGTACATGGTTTTGGTCCGTATAGTGAGTTTTTTGAATTCCGATCTTTTCTTCGACCATTTTTGTTTTGATTTGAGATGAATATCCTATATTATTACACCTACTTGATTTTTCTGGTTAACAATCTGTTTATATCTTCCCCGCTCGGATAGTTGCTCCTTCCAACACCGGTCGTACTCAATGCACCTGCGGCATTTGCAAATCTTCCAATTTTTTCTATATCCCAACCTCCAAAATGACCGAATATGAATGCCGCATCCCATACATCACCAGCACCGGTACTGTCCACAACCTTGACTCTAAATGCAGGTACGAATATCTTCCTTTGAGTGGTTGCGATGTAACTCCCCTTTGAGCCCATTTTTAGTCCAATGATCTCTGGACCAAGGTTTAGTAATGCATCACAGATTTCTTCTTCGTGTTCGAGCCGGGTTATACCCCGCGATTCGTCCAGATTTGGAAAGAATATATCAATTTCCCCTAACACCTTCTTTACACTCTTTCTGCTGTTTATGTCCCATCCGGCAGGACACCAGCCCGTATCAAGTGATGTGATCATACCTTTACTATGGGCATAGTCCAAAAGCTCGATGCTATCCTCCCCCAGACCCTGTAGAAAGAGACTAGTCAGATGCAGATATCTCCCCCCTATTGAATTGAAGTCTATATCTTTTATGGTCAATTCACCATTTGAACCGGGGTATGTAATAAACGATCTTGATTCGTCTCTAAATGTAATAGCGATTGTTACGCCGGTTTTAGTACCCTTAGATGCCTTGACATCGACATCTCCAAAATTTTGCATCAGGAAATCTGCAAGTAGATCCTCCCCGATTTTTCCAATAAATCTGGTTTTTAGTCCCAAAAGAGATGTTTCAGCGGCAAAATTCGCAGCACAACCCCCGCCATCCATTGAAATGTTGTCAATAGCGATTTGGGAATCTCTTTTTGGTAAATTATCTATGCAGGAGGTTATGATATCTACATTTATGTCGCCGATAGATGTTACGTCCATTTGATTTTTGTTTTGAATATCTTTTATATAAATATAATGTAAAATTATATAGGAATGTGGTGTAGGAGTTGAAATTAGGTATAGTAAAAATGAGGACTAAAACCGGGATACTGGGCTTGGATGAATTAATGCATGGGGGCATTCCCAAGAATAAAGTCATATTAATCTCTGGTCAGACAGGGGCTGGTAAAACAATTTTTGGGATGCAATTTTTGGTGAAAGGTATTGAATATGGAGAACCCGGGGTTTATGTGAGTCTTGAGGAGTATCCATCTGAGTTGTATGGAGATTTTTCTGTGTTTAAATGGAATTTGGGTGATATGGAGGGGAAAAATAAACTTAGGATATTAAGACCCAAACCCTCTGACTTCGGAAAAAAGGGTCTGGACTTATCAAAACTTATCGATGACATCTGTTCTGCAATTGATGATATAGGTGCAAAAAGAGTTGTTATTGATTCTATATCTATTTTGGGGCTGGAGTATGAAAATGTCTCCAAATTTAGGTCACATTTGTTGGAATTCGGTAATCTACTGCACGGATTGGGTTGTACCACCCTATTGCTATCAGAGGCCCAGGAAGAACGCCATATTTTTAT
Source organism: Candidatus Altarchaeota archaeon (assembly GCA_030633635.1). Lineage (GTDB taxonomy): Archaea > Altiarchaeota > Altiarchaeia > IMC4 > DAOVSA01 > DAOVSA01. The sequence goes on along the minus strand of DAOVSA010000077.1, from coordinate 1,240 downwards.
AAGTAAGTATGGAGTGGAAGAATTCGTTGCACAGGGAGTTATACACCTTTATTATCTCGAACGAAATTTCCAGAGATACAGGGGGATAGAAGTACGAAAGATGAGGGGAACCAGTCACTCAAATAAGATACACAGCATGGATATAACGGAGAAGGGTATACAGGTATACTCAGAGGTTCCAATGTTTGAATGATTTAAGAATAAAATTATGTTGAAAAATTAAATGGTAACCGATATTCTGATCAGAGACTGCATTGTAAATGGAAAAAAGAATTCAATTTTGATTGAAGATAATAAAATAATCGATATTGGCAAGATAAAGGGTGATTTTGACCGTGTAATTGCGGGAGAAGATAAAGTAGCACTTTCTGGTATCGTGAACACGCATACCCACCTGGCAATGACCTTGCTTCGAGGCATTGCAGATGATTTACCACTGATGAAGTGGTTAACGGGATATATCTGGCCCTTGGAGCGGGAACATTTGAACCCAGAATTCTGTTATGTCGGTTCATTACTCGGTTGTCTGGAGATGATAAAATCCGGCACGACCTGTTTTGTGGATCAATATTTCTTTGAAGATTCAACTGTTAGGGCTGTAAAAGAGTCTGGATTAAGAGCAATACTCGCACAGGCAATCATCGATGGAGATACACCGGAATACGATGCCGGAGGCGGGGTGGAAATCGCAGAAAAATTTGTAAAGAGAAATTTGAATGATTCACTTATCAAACCTGCATTTGGACCGCACGCACCGTATACCTGCGGGAAAGAAACACTCCTTGAAGTAAAAGAACTCGCAAAGAAATATAAAGTACTGATCCATATTCACATTTCCGAAACCAAAGACGAGGTGAGGCAGATAAAAGGCGATACTGGTATGCTGCCCGTAGAATACCTGAACAAAATCGGATTTTTATCCTCAAATGTTCTGGCAGCACACTGCGTCCACCTGACCGGGGGCGAGATTAAAATCCTAAGGGAAAGGGGAGTAGGGGTTTCTCACAACCCGACAAGCAATATGAAACTTGGGTCCGGTATTTCCCCGGTTCCAGAAATGCTAAGCTCGAAAGTATCTGTTTCTCTGGGAACAGATGGTTGCGCATCTAACAATAATCTGGACATGTTTGAGGAAATGAAAATGGCGGCGTTACTGCATAAGGTCAATCTGTTGGATCCGGAGGTATTATCAGCGCACCAGGTCGTTCAAATGGTCACCAAAAATGCGTATAATTCTCTT
>DAOVSA010000007.1 GCA_030633635.1 Candidatus Altarchaeota archaeon | reverse complement strand
GTTATCTGCTCATTAGTTGGTATTCGGGTTGCCATGCAGGACACAGATCGTCTTTTGGCGTTTGATAAACCCAATTCCTTCGCAAGTTCTCTGACCTCTCGCTTTTTAATACCTACTTCTGCTAGTGGGCTTCTTATTACTTTCCCCTCTCTCAATGCTCGCAGTCCATACCTTCCCGGATCTTTTAGATCGTCAAAGTTTGTTCCGTCCACCACATATTTGAATCCATATTCATTACGAATATCATTTAAAGTCCCAACAATCCTTTTTTTACAGAAATAACACCTGTCAAGCGGGTTCTTTACGAAATTTTCATCCCCTAATAGGTCCAATTTAACTATCTGGTGCTTTATCCCAATTTCATTTGCCATATCCTTTGCGTGTTTGATCTCATTTCTTGAGACTATTTTTGAGTCGATGGTTACTGCAATTACATTATCTAATGTATCTTTTGCTATCTTAGCGACTAAACTGGAATCAACTCCACCAGAAAATGCGATTACTACGCTATCCAAATCTTTTATCAGATCCTTTACTCTTTCGTGTTTGTGGTTCAGGGAGGTCATAGGTTTAGATCCTCAAATCTTTCAAATATCGTGATACCTTCAATTTTTCCGACATTTTCAACATTTCGAATATCTATTTCTCTACAGCGAACCTCTACGATACTGCCGAAGGTTATCGCACCGTACTTACAATGGGGGATGCACTTTTGACAAGCATTACACTTCAATAAATCAATTCTTGGTCTTTCCGTGATAAAAAATGCATTGGACGGGCAGTTGAGCATGGGTAAACAGACATCGCAGTTTTTACATTTATCCGCGTCGATTGTGACTGGAATTTTCGTTTTTTGGATTTTATGCGCATCTGTGGGTAAAATAAAGACCGGAATCTTTGCTTTGATCGCTTGTGCGACGATATTCGTTATCAAAGTATCACTGATTCCATAAGCGAGCTTTGCTATCGTATTTGCGGTGCAGGGTGCGACCACAACTACATCGTATTCACCCTTAATCATTCTGCCACAAAAAGGACTGCTATGGTATTGATTTTTTTCTAAGATTATTTCATTTCCCAATCTCTCAAAATCTTTTAGGAGACCATACATTCGTGCGACTTCATAACCCGCATTAGAAAACGCTATTGTAACACGCTGCAAGTTTGACATGAATCTATAACTCTCTTTTAATCGGTGTCCGGCACCAGTTACGCACCACAAGACATTCATTTCATCAAATTCCATAATTTATGGGAAACATAATTTACGTCTTACCTTATTTATCTATTTTTATTTTAAAATCCATTAAATTAATCATATATGGCGATGTCATATCTTGAACGATAAAATGAAAAGTAAATCAAAAAAAGAGATGTAAATCAAAAAAAGAGATTAATGGGGTGAATGAGGTCAAATCAAAAATATCGCACAAGATGAAAGAGGAAAAACAAAAACCAACCAAGGAGAAGCAAAAACCCACCAAGGACTCGAAGAAACAAATTCCAGACCAAGAAAAGACAGAAAAAGTCATTCAAGAACAGAAATATATCAAGATAGGTATTATTATCACCTTGATTATCCTGTTTGTGATTGTAATATTGGGGGCTGTTAGGTCTATTACCATACTCGGTGCTATTCTGGCCCTCATTATCGCTATAGTTGGTACACTTTATATTCTTGACTCATTTTCTGAAGAGGAAAAGCACATGGATTTAGAGTCAGATGAGCACATAATCTATCAAACACCTCCTGATATGGGGGTATCTGTTTTATTTCCGAGAAGAAAAGGTGGTTTCATGGGAAAAAAATATCATAGGGATGTGAATATACTATTAACAAACAGAAAGATAGCTGTGGAAAAAAGAATTACAGGTAAATGTGTCTTGAGCATACCTCGCACCGACATTAAAAAATTTAGTGTGGAGGAGAAGTTGTCTAGGGGGTATATCAGATTAACATATATTGAAAAGGGAAAAGAAAAAGAAGTGCTTTTAATCACTGAAGATACCGCGGTATGGGCAGAAAAATTAAGGGAAGTATTGGAATTGGGGTATACTACTCCAGAGGAATAGAAGATCGAATTTTCGCCATATAATCATGCTGTGTTGAATAAATCGTAAAGTATTTCTTGACAAGAAAATTTTTTACATATCAAAAATTTGTTGCCTCATTAGAAAGTTATACTTTCTAATACGGTGAAAAGGAAAAACCATATTGGCTTCACCAAATCAATATGATTTTTCCTCAACACAGCAAATAAATCCATACAAGTTTATGGGTTATGGTGCAAAAGTCAGGGTCAATGAGGAGTTTAAATCAACCGATTATTCCTTTGGATTGAGACTTTTAACTCCAATCAAGGAATTATGATATTAAATGATTCCTCAAAGATCGGGGAGATACTAAAGATGAAACCGATTTCTTACGATCAATGTGAGGGTAAGTTAGTCATGCAGGGGCCGATGCTCATTCCAACCAAGCCCATAGTCCTTTCAAGGGAGTGGGAGAGATTGGATATTAAACTGAGAAAAAGTTTGAGATCTTTAATTTATAAAACAGATCTGATGAAAGGATATGTATAAATAGGTATAATGAAGATTCAATTCCTTGGAACTGGAGAGGCATTTAGCGATCGTGCGAATACGAGTATTTTAATAGACGATCAAATATTGCTGGATTGTGGCCCCACAACAGTGCAGCAGTTAATGAAACTGAAATTTGATCTGGAGAGAATCGAAATTCTTTATATAAGTCACTTTCACGCGGATCACACGTTTGGGTTGCCGGCATTGCTCGTAGCATCTCAGGAGGATGGAAGAAAGAAAGATCTGGAGATCTATGGATTGGGTGGGCTTACGGAGTATCTTTCAAACCTCCTATATCTTGCGTATAAAAAATCATTGACAGATCTTGGATTTGAGGTCCACATCCATGAAATCGGCAAAAAAGAGGAGATTAATGACTATGAATTTTCCTTTGGCAGATGCAAACATTCCATACCGTGCATGTCCATTTCGGTAACCAAAGATAAGAAGGTAATATACACCGGGGATGGTGCACCCACACGAGAAACAATAACTTTGGCCCAAAATTCCGATTTATTAATTGCTGAGGCCTACATGGAGGGTTTTAAGATGCATTCTTCGATTTTGGGTGCTGCAAGGCTCGCAAAAGAATCAAACTCAAAGAGTTTAGCACTGGTTCATATCTGTAGAAAAGAGAACATGAAGCGAGTCAAGGATGCGAAAAAGATCTTCACACCAATTATCGTTCCAGCAGATTTGGACATAATAGAGCTATAATGGTAAAAAAGATAAAATATAAAATGCCAGATTTTTCTGTAATCCTTCTGGAACCAAAGTATCAGGGAAACATAGGTGCAGTGGCGAGGGCCATGAAAAATTTCGGGTTTAAGAACTTAATTTTGATTAATCCACCGGAAATCGGGGGAGAAGCAAGGGCAATGTCAATGCACGGCAGGGATGTCCTTGAAAATGCGACCTGCCTGAATAGTTTCAATGAACTGAAAGAAAGGTTTGATTTTCTGGTTGCAACTACAGCAATAACGGCTGGAGATCGAAATGCTTTGCGATCACCAATTCTTCCGGGTCAGCTGGAGACCGCTTTAGATCTAGACGGAAATATAGGTCTGGTATTTGGCAGAGAAGACTATGGATTATTCAATAAGGAAATTCTAATGTGTGATTTGCTCGTTTCTATCCCAACTTCTGCGGAGTATCCAACTCTAAGTCTCTCGCACTCGGTTGCAATCATTTTATATGAAATTTCTAAGTTAGATAAGATAAAAATAAAGAAAAAAGAAAGAAAATTCAGGGAAGCAAACCGCAAAGAGAAGGAGATTTTACTTGAAAAATTTGATGATCTGGTAGACACATTGTATGAGAACGATTTCAAATGCAGACTGGCAAAAAAGACGTTTCGAACCTTAATGGGACGAGCATTTATATCTGGACGGGAATCATTCACCTTAATCGGAGTTTTCAGGAGAGCTAATGATAGAATCCGGAGGAGATAATCTCTTACGTGGTTTTTACATGATCTCACATGTTAAATTTATTTCACATTGTATGTTTGGATACAGAAATACACGAACAATATATTTGTCTATATGTCTAATACACATTATGTCGGCACATTTAATTCCTTGTTCATCACATATCGTCCATATGCCTCTCACGGGTGGTGACACATGCGTCCAGTAAGTTTAGTAGTTTTGGCCCTGTTATCAATCTATTTAGGCTGTACCGTTCTTTTTTCTTCGAGCCCGGAGACTCATCAAACCGGGCACAATATGACCTTTAGTATTGACCGGGCATGTTCGGGTAAACAGGTAACGATACTAGTTACGAATCTGGACGGTGACCGCCTGGGTTCTGCCACTGTAATGGTTTATTATAACGGTAGTAAGGTGACGCATGAACAGACTGGTCTGGCCGGAACCGTCAGGTTCATTCCTGAGATGGAGGGAACCTATGAGGTGAAGGTGGTAAAACACAAGTATCTTAGTATAAATAAAACGATAGAGATATTTGTTTGTTTGGAATGTCTGAATGATTCTGAGTGTTATCTGGATCAGTATTGCGAGAATAACTATTGCGTGGATAAGAAGTTAGAGGGCGAAAATTGCTCTGAGGATAGAGAATGCATGACTGATGCGTGTGAGAATCAAGTATGCGTTATAGAAGACAAAGCAGAGGCTAAAAGGGCAATTCAGGATACAGAAGCAGCAATAAATTTGGCAAAGGAAGAATGTAAATCAATAAAAGATGCGGAAACCAGACTAAAGGAGGCACAAGATCTGCTTGATTCTTGCGATTATGCGGGAGCAAAAAAATTGGCGAATGAAGCAACAAATCTAGCTGAAAGTACAAATAGACACATGGAATTCACTATTACACCAAAAAAACCAAAAATCGCGGAAGATATCACTATAAAGGTTACGTCGTGTGGCAAAACCGTTGGGGGGGCGAAGATAAGTATCGATGAAAAGATATATACAACAGATGCGAATGGGGAGATAACTTTTATACCTGATCGAATCGGAACGGTAATGATTAGTGCAAGTAAGAAAAATTATATCACTGCGAGTAGATCAATTAGTATTGCCCCAAGAGGTTTGATGGGGAAAATTAACTGGGTAAAGGATAACTGGCTATGGTTTGCATCCATCGCATTGATCATCTTTGTTGGTATAATATTAATTCTGATCAGAAGACCTGAAGAAGAGTTGGTTATAGGGGGAGAGGGAAAGTAGGTGTCAAGTATGGCTTATGATTCAATGATATCTTCTTTAATCTTCAGGTTAAACCCGAATTCATTTGCAATATCAACATTTGTGGTAGTATGTCTGGTTATCTCACTAACCTTCACCCTGCCCGAAGCCAACGCGAGATATGGAATGATCTGATCCCCCATATATTTATCTATTGGATCATTTGATTGTATTTCTTCTAATATCCCTAAAGCGGCTTCTTGTCCAACAACTTCTGCTCTTTTCCCCCGCTCGCCCAATGAATCCGCTCCAATCACTGAATTTTTGGTTTCTGCCCATAGCGTAATCCCAGAACCATAGGATAATGTGTCCACGTATTCTTTTTTAATTTTTAGATCATAATCAAGTTTAAATAAATCCTTTCTGGCGGAATTGGCCTGCCGTTCTGCAACTTTTCTTTCCTTTAGACCTATGTGGGCGTGTGAAATTCCATTTATACACTTAATTTCTCCCCTTTCAACCAAATTTATCCTTTTTAATCTTTCTATCGGCCTTATATCCACTCGCACGATCCCCCCACCTTTTGGATAGTAACCCCGCCTCAATAAATCGATTTTGACATTCAATCCAAATTTCTCCATGATCGGCACGGTTACGAACCTTAAATAGTCTATTGGTGGGCTCCATCTAACATCTGTGCCGCCCCTAACCTCAATTTTTACATCCTTCTCCGCAAAACTGGCGGGAATCATCAATGATTGCAAAACTAGGGTTATTGAACCTGCAGTACCTATATCAACGTTTAATTTTCCATGTTTTATCTTGTCTGGTGAAAATTCTATCTCTTTAGAGCCAAGGTTTAGTCCCCTTACTTTTGCTGTACATAACATGGCAACTGCTTTTATTGCATTGAGGTGTTGTGCCCGTAGACCGGGATTACTGCGCCCGGCACGGATGTTTATAATTCTTATTGGTCGTCCGGTTAATGCACTCAGGGCTATGGCAGTCCGAACTACGGCACCACCACCTTCGCCTTTAGAACCATCTATCGTTATCATTTTTTGAGTAGTAGGTATCACATAAGATCCCTTGTATTTATCGTCCCTTCCAGAATAAGTTAGAGATGCTCACAACCCCCCAGAGCATCAATCTGAATCATGTTTCTCCTTCTTCTTTATTATCTTACCTTTCAATTCTCTTATTTTATTATTCTTTTTTTTCGTCTCTCCATCTATAGATATATCCACAGCACCTTCCCAGAGCTTATCAATCTCCTCCTCTTTCTTCTTCCTCTTTTCTTCTTCCTCCCTCTTCTTCTCTTCCTCTTCCTCCCTCTTCTTCTCTTCCTCTTCCTCCCTCTTCCTCTCTTCCTCCTCTTTCTTCCATTCCTCCTCTTTCTTCCTCTCCAATTCCTCCTCCAATTTTTTTCTCTTCTCCTCCATTTTCTCCTCCAATTCCTCCTCTTTTCTCTTATCTTCAAGCTTCTTTTTCTCCAATTCCTCCTCTTTTTTCTCTATTTCACCTCCTATAACTGGTATTTTTATCATTATAACCCCGAGGATACACACTATGGTGCTGACTAAAATTATGATGAAAACCAAGTCGGAGAATACGTCTGCATGTGAAATCCCATAAAGTAATGGCATTTGAGCTAAAACAGCTGCTGCCAACCCCCTCGGCATCATAACTGTCATAAGTCTTTCTTCCCATCCCATCACATCACTTCTCATCGTACTTACTTTAACCGGGATTATCCTGGCCAAAAGAAGTATCAATCCCAGTGCTACCCCAAGGATTATTATCGATTTAATGTTTTGAACACTTACAAGCATCCCCAAAAAGACGAAGAAAAAGGTCCTAATAAAGAATGTTAGGTCTGTCTGGAATGTTTTTGCATCTCTATTGATCTCAAGTTTTTTTCTCAGCCGAAGAATAGTTGATACTGACTTTCCATTCCCTAAAATAATCCCGAAAAATAGAACACCAATCGCCCCGCTCCCCTCCACGTATTCAACGGCAGCATAGATCAGTAAAAGAGCCGCTAGATTTAATGTGTATGAAAACGGGACGTCTCTAATTTTTTCTGATGTATAAAGCCAGATAATACCAACGATGATACCTACAACTGCTCCAATCGAGAAAGCAGCTATGATATTATGAGCAATCGATGATACAGTTGATGTGCCTAGAGCAATCATTTTAATTATGGTAATTGCTGCTACCACACAAAGAGCGTCGGTTATCGCGGATTCAAGGGAAAGGGTGGTTGTGATCTTTTCTCTTATCTTCAATCCCTGGACGATGGGAACAACTATAGCCGAGCTGGATCCACCGACGATAGCCCCTAGTAACAATCCATGCAGGACAGGCCATCTGAAAACCATAATCGAGATTACTGCCACAAAAATCATTGAAAAAACCAGATTCAAAACTGCCAGGAGGGTGGCGCGCGGAAATTCTCGTAATACCTTATAAAACTCCATATTTAAACCAGCATCAAACAATATCATTGCAAGAGCCAGTGCTGCGAATACGGGGGCGACGCTTGATAAGAGGGTAGGATTTATCGTCTGATAAATCGGTCCCAACAATAATCCCAATAGCAAGAGCCACATCACGTCCGGGATCCCTGTACGCTCGAATATAAGCCGACTAACAAATCCCAGAACTATTATCCCTCCGATAAGTGTCAATGGAGCTACTATCTCGTACATTTTGATATCCTATTAATTCTTATTGATTCAATAATAAGTACGATCTCACATAAATTTGTCTAAAATTTCCTCCACATTCTTCGAGGCCCCTCCTCCAATTCCAAGTGATTTATTACCCTTACCACTACCTCCAAGTCTTTTTGACAATTCTTGTGTGATCTCTCCGGCATTAAACTTTGAGTTGGATGCTACTACGATATTGGCTCTTTTTTCGTCAATATTAATCATAATCAACAAACGATCGTTGAATATCATCAGTCCATTCGCTATTCCCACCATATTCTTTACATCTAAATAACTAACGATCTCTTTTACTATGTGGACACCATCTTTCTCCTCGAATCCTGACTCGAATTTTTTCTCCAACTTGCTCTTGATTATCTCCCCCTGTTTTTTCTTTAGGATTTGAATCTCCTTTTTTTGTGATTTCCATTCATCAAACAATCGCATGGAGGACTCATAAGAATCGCCCGCTGGCAATTCAGCATATTTTCTACTGAATGAATATTTTTCTTTATAGTCTTTATAGATCTCATTAATTCTCTCCTCCAATCGTCCAAGTTCATTTTTTTGTTGGACCCATTCATTTCTCAATCTATTTAAAGTCCTTGGAAGTTGATCTATTTGAACTGAAAAGATGGAGGCAATTCTTTTTAGCTCATCGTCCAATCCGGCCTTTTCGATTAGGACTGGTGCAATTTTTACCCCAATCTCCTTAATTTTTCTTTCATATTCATTAGTTGCATTTCCAGCTACAAATTCCAGTCGAACAACACCGTCCTGTATCCTCTCTGATTTAATAATCTTTATTCGCCCTATATCTCGGGTATTTGCACATTGAATACCCCCGCATGCCTCAACATCCCATTCTTCAATATTTACAACTCTAATGTCTTTCCCGGGTACAGCACCCCCCTGATACAATCTGAAGCCGTACTTTCTCTCCGCATCGTTTCTCTTCATGAATGTGATTTTAACTCTCTTGTTTTCTTTAACTATCTCGTTTGCTAACCTCTCTATCTCTTTCAGTTCTTTATTGCTCAACGCGGAGTGGTGTGTTATATCCAATCTCGCACTCTTTTCACTTTTATGCGCTCCTGATTGCCATATATGGTTTCCCAAAACCCTTCTTGCTGCTCCATTAATCACGTGTGTTGCGGTGTGGTGTTGTGCCAGTTGTTTTCTGCGCGTTGAGTTAATTTCACAGTTCACGATCTGATTCTTTTTGATTTCGCTTATATTCCCCTTTAATTTATGGATGACTCTATTCCCCACTTTTTGAACATCAACTACTTCTAGACCATTAATAATGCCCCAATCTGCCTCTTGCCCCCCACCTTCCGGATAAAAATATGTCTGATCAAGAATCAGGTGGTTATCAAAGATCTCAAGCACGCGGGCCTTAAATTTACTTACATTTGGATCCTCATAGTACCCCAACTTCGTTGGTTTGGTATCCGGAACCCTAATCTCACTCTTTTTAGCTTTCTCCGGTGTTTCATGCCTGCTTGCGACCTGAATATAGAAATCATCCGGTACTTCAACTTCCAGATTTGATGATCTGGCAACTATCTCTGGGACCAACCCGTGAGAATCATAGAGTTTAATCATATCCTCCAAACCGATCTTAGCTTTCCCCCTTTCTTTCAATTTAATTTCTAATCTTTTAACTATATTTTTTCCTTTAACGATGGTTCTTTCGTATTTTTTTTCCTCTACATCCAATAAATCTAAGATATCCTCCCTGTTCTCTGCAAATTCCGGAAAGTCATCCTTAAAATAGTTTATTTGCAGATTTAATATCTCCAACAGGGGAATATCCAAATTCAAGTCGTTTAATGATCTTATGGTCCGTCTAACCAGTAATCTGGCGAAATATCCTGCCTTGACATTTGAAGGTACTATGCCGTCGTTTAACATGAACATCAACGCTCTGGTGTGGTCACAGATTGTATACAGGTTTTCCATTGGTACTACATTCTCCTGAAGTTTTTTCAGTGGGATATTTAATCTGAGTGCTGTCTTTTTCCTCAATTTTTTCAGCTCAATATCGCTTTCCACGTCCATTAAGCCTGCGACCCTTGAATATTCAGACAAAATCTCGTTGTCACCTTCTATACCAGATTTCTCTTTCAATTGGATTATGACATCACCAAAAACAGCTTCGTAGGCACTGGATGTTCCCTGCGATAACCAGGTGAATCTTTCCAAGCCATAACCAGTATCCACTACCTGCATATCCATTTCTCTTTGCTTTCCGTTTGTTTTTTCATACATCATAAACACAAGGGTTGCAAGTTCAACACCTTCAGTAATCACCTCAAAACAAGGTCCTGAGTTACCGCCCCCCTCCCATAATGCCTCGATGTATGATATACGTGAAGGATCGATACTCAATTCCTCGGTTAATAGCTTATCACATAGTTCCACGGTTCTGTCCTTGAAATAAATGAAATTGTCAGGTGTATTAAAGGCGTGGTGAGCCATCATCTCGAACTGGGTGAAATGCCTTCCGGTTTTCCCGACATTATCTATATCATTAAATCTCAGACAGGGTTGTGAGATGGCCAGAGGGTTGGCTGGGGGCTTTACTGTTTGATTTAACACCCAGGGCTGGAAATTATATATCGATGCCTGGGTAAAGAATACATCATCTCTCCATCTGGCGGTGATCGGATACCTGCTGATGCGAGAATGATCATTCTTTTCAAAGAAAGAGAGGAATTTCTCGCGCATCTCATGCAGGTTCAGTCTTTTATCTATCGGCGAGTTTCCTATAAAGGTATACTCATCGCACGGGGGTTCTCCACATGTAACTTTGCCCCCATCACGAACCCAGAAATGCCTCTTACACTTCGGGCATTTTCTTCTCTGGAACTTTTCTTCCTTGAAAAATGCTATATCGTACTCAGACATTTTAAATTGAATATATATTGTATTATTATATTCCAACTAAATAATCCAATCCTTTGTTTTCATCTTTTACAATGATCCACCAGAATACCCTTTGATAAGTGATCTAAATTCATTCTACCCTTGTATTTGGGTTAATCGTATTTATATATGAATGTATCATAATTTAAGAAATTATTGAGGTGATATAAAAATGGCTGAATTACCATTAGCACCAGTTGAGAGAATTTTAAGAAATGCAGGTGCAGACAGGGTTAGTGAAGATGCCGCTGAGGCTTTAAGAACAGCAATAGAGGATATGGCAGAGGGAATAGCTGGACAGGCGGTTAAAATAGCGAAGCATGCCGGTAGGAAGACCGTACAGGCAGGCGACGTAAAGTTAGCGGAGTAAATCCATTAACTTTTTCTTTTTTTTCTTTTTAGATTCATATTATGTATGAATATATCCTAGTTTAAGAAATTATTG
>DAOVSA010000103.1 GCA_030633635.1 Candidatus Altarchaeota archaeon | reverse complement strand
TGGCTGGACAATCACAGTATTTACCGACTGCCGGAGCACATTCTACCTCACAATGCTCATTGAGATCCGTGAATGCACCGCATAGAGATCCGCACTGATACATACAAAGACGATACTTCATCGCTGGGGGACAGCCCGATGTAATTATACATCCATCTGCAGCACTGGCATTTATTACTCTGCCATGGCACTGACATTGACAGTACACGATATCCACCCCCGCACTAAAATTCGCCATCAAAAGGACGAACAAAACCAACAATAGGAGTACCGTGGCCTTTCTTCTATTTAAATCGAAAGTATGATCATGTGTTTTTTCCATTTAAATCGAAAATATATTCGTATTAAAAAAATAAAAGATGAGAAAAGTTGTTTACAACTGTTTCTCGTATTTTTTGCCCACGTCGGAGATGGAATCCTTCAAACCCAGGCCTATCGCTATAGCCAAGCCAAGTGATAGACCAACCATCAAGATCTTAAAGGAGTCCGTTAATACACTCACGTCGGTAATCCCAAACTTTGGTAGCGCTAGCACAGCACCAAAGAAGACAATTATCGACTCAATCACCAATGCAAATGCCTCCGAAAAAGCGAGCTTTCTCCTCTTGATCCCATCACCCACAAAGTCTGCAACTAGTAGTGCCGCAATCATAACCAATGTACCGAGTATCGCACCTGGTATGTACACCATGAGATCTGTCATGAACTGTGCCAATGCTGGCATCCCTTTGACGGGATGTGCTGGCAATATCTGCTCTATCCCAGTACTTATGAACACCAGAACAATATACCACTTGACTATACCTGCCAGTATACTGGACAATGACATTCCTCCGATCGCGTCTGCCAGTTTATACTTCTTAAGCCATGCCTCTAGTCCAATCGCCTCTAGGGAATCCTTGATAATCTTGCATAAGAAACCACCAACCATCAAACCTGCTATCGTCAGAACTATGAACCACAGTAAATCCACCATAAATGCGAACGTTGTATCAATGATTGGAATCTTTGTTACCGTTAGTATTGCCACCAGAATGAGCCACTGGACATACTTCGATAGAAAAGTAGTTATAGACTTCCACAACTTGGTCGTCATAGCACCATATTTCACTAATGTATCCGTTAATGCTTTAGTTCTAAGTACTCTGCCGAGAAGACCTGCAATGATACAACTGACCACGTAACCCAGCAACAACAACGCTATAAATTTCAGTGCTATCCAGCTAAGATCTCTCAATTGTTCTACATACACATCAACATTCATCATCATATCACCCCCTTTTTATTTGATGTACTGTATATGTGTATTTATTTTGATGTACTGTATATGTGTACTTTGAAGAATATATATAAAAATATAAATAATAAGGGAAATAAAGAAGGAAAGAAGGGAAATAAAGAAGGAAAGAAGGGAAATAAAGAAAAATAATAAGGGAAATAAAGAAAGGAGAATAAGAAGGAGAATATAAAAGGAACGAGGATGTGGATTCAGAAATATAAGCCCAAAAAGCTCAATGAGGTTGTTGTGGGTATGAAACTCATGGAATGCATTCGAAATTATAATTGGAAAAAACCTCTTCTTCTTTATGGTGGTATAGGTGTTGGTAAGACCATTTTGGCTGAAATGATCGCTAAGGAATTTAATTATGAGTTAGTGGAGATTACAAACAAGAATATGAGTAAGGCAAGGATCATAGCCAATACATTGAGTGTGTTTGGAACCAAAAAATTGATTTTGATCGATCAGGTTGAAAAAATCCGCGACATCAAAGAAGTAACCGAGCTTGTAAAGGGAGCAAAGAATCCCACCATCCTGATAACGACAGACTTCAGGAATAAGAGATTAATGACCATTAAAAGGTATTGCGAGCCTTTGCAGATAAGAAAACCGCATGCAGCAACGATTGCAAAAATCCTGCAACGGATTTGCACCGAAGAAGGGATCAATGCAGATAAACAACTCTTAGTAAAGATCGCAAGCAATGCGAATGGCGACATAAGATCTGCAATAAATGATCTGGAGACTATTGGTAAGGGTAAAAAAGAGTTGAAAGAGAGTGATCTAAATGAGTTACACCCGAGAGATAAATCTGTGGATATCTTCAGGGCATTGAGTTCTATTTTAGGAGCAAGAGATCTAAAGACCCCGGTCAAGGTCATGATGGATCTGGATGAGCAACCAAGAGATATTTTGCTTTGGATAGATGAGAATATGCCTCGAAGATATAACAACGAAGAATTAGATTCAGCATATTATTATTTATCGAGAGCAGACATCTTTATCGGCAGGATAATAAATCGACAGTACTGGGGCTTTTTAAGATACGCAAGCACCCTGATGAGTGGGGGAGTTGCATTATCCAAGGGGGATAAGCCCCATAAACATGAGATGTATCAATATCCGGGGTATATCCGGCATATGGCACGTACAAGAAAGGAAAGGAAGTTAAAGCAAACGATTGGGGAGAAACTCTCACCATTCCTTCATACTTCCACTAAGATTATTGCTCAGGAGTATATCCCCTTGTTTGGGATATTCCTGAAGAATAAAAAAGTAACCACCAAGGAATTAGAAAGTAGATTTGGATTCGATTCCGATGAATTGAAGTATTTGGCCAAATGAAAAAGTATTTAGCCAAATGAAATAAATCGTTAGTAACATATGCACACGCTATAAATCTTCCCGCCCCCATCAGCAATGGAAGTCATGATTATGTTTAATGCCTGACTTACAGCGATTTTACTCGTTCCTGTTACTTCAATAAATAAATTTCTCGTTTCCCCGGTTACCCGCGTTAGTTCGCCATTTATTATCGGTGGAAACGACAAAACCTGCGAATTTTTATCCACTATTATTGGATATCGACTGAAATCATCAAGAACAAATGCGAATTCCCTTCCTTTGGGGTGTTTTTGTAGAATTTGACCTAAATTTAGTTTTTCTTCCATATCCAGAGGTATGAATTCTATTTCACTTGGTTTCACGGCCTTATAGGCAAATGGATGTGCTATGTGATCCAGATCATGGACCCCAATCGCCACTTTCTTTCTATTTCTGCCGTGTGTGATGTGGAGTTTTTCTTGTAGATCCATCAGGGATTTTAGTTTTTGATCATCTAAGTCTACATCCCCGATTACGCCAGCGGCGATGTATGGTCTGACATCTGCAACAGAAGGATCAACGAAGAGTTTTATGTCAGAATCACAGACGTCATACCTTATAAGTCCTGTTTCGATGTCCATAAATCCTTTTAACGCCCTCCCAAAACCTTCGATCGATAACATATCCGGTCGGTTCGGAAATACCTCCATAATAATACATTCGGCATCTATACTTTTCATATCTACGCCCAGCTGGGGTATTTTATCCCTTAATTCCTCTATACTGTGGTCTTTTCCGAGTAAATCGATCAATTCCTCGGTGTTGAATTCTACGGTTGGCATTTTTA
>DAOVSA010000138.1 GCA_030633635.1 Candidatus Altarchaeota archaeon | reverse complement strand
GGAGAAATTTGGGTTGTTAATCTTAATCCCACAAAAGGACATGAGCAAGCAGGGAAAAGACCTGCTTTTGTTATCTCAGCAGATGCTTTTAACCGTGGTCCAGCGGAACTTGTGGTTGTTTTACCTATCACAAGTAAACATAAAGGGATACCCTTCCACGTCGAAGTAGAACCCCCAGAGGGAAATCTGGATAAGAATAGTTATATAAAATGCGAAGATATTCGCTCTATCTCTAAGTTGAGATTGGAAAAATTTGTCGGAGAGACCTCAAAGGAAACTATAAAGGAAGTAGAAGATAGACTTCGAATCTTACTCAATCTCTGACACATTCCACTCCCTTTGGAGAGCGAGGATTCAAGAACTGACAAGAATCCACAGGGAATTAGTGCCCGGTGCCTAATGATTGGGGATGGGGGTTGTAATCTTGGCATTATTTCTTCTTTCTAACTCATTATCAAATACTTATCATTTCGGTTTAAAAACCAGGAAGCATCTATCTTCGATATTCAGGATATAGGGTTCGGGATTTAGGATTTAGTAAAAATAATCCTCCCCAATGTTCACAAATATGTCCGTAACATATATATGAAATAGTGAATCAACCTTGCCAAACCTTGCAATATTCTTATATTTAGAAAGGTGCTTTTCTATGAGGATAAAAACAATCATACCAGACAGGTTAACTAAAAAACTTGACGATATAATTTTTAATGAACTGTAATAAATACGAGAACAATAACAGTATCATGCCATAATGCCAGGTTTAGGACAAGTATGATATCATGAAGAGAAAAATGAAAATAGTACCTTTTATTATCATTAATACGATGCTTTTTTTGACATTGATTTTCTATTTTGTTCTATCGTTAGTCACCTTCTATTCTACACCACTCCCAGGATTCGTAGGAGATGTAGTATTAATGTTTTTTAATATTATTGGGTTTTTTATCTTTACCGTTCCAATCTTTCTCTTATTTTTAATAGCCTTAAACTTCCTTGAAAAATTCTCTTTGGTTTCATTTCTCAATAGACTAATACCAATGTTAGCTATACTCGGGTTCTCTTTACAATATATAATAGAACCTCTTTTTCAAATATTTCCGCTCCTTATTTGTATAACATCGGGGAGTTTATCCGTAGTTCTTTTATATACAGTACGTAAAACCCTCAATATTTGTTAGGAAATAGGGGGACGGTGCTAATGTAATTAAGTCAAGGGGTGATTTCACTTAAATCTGCTATCCTCCTTTTGCTCAGTTAACTTTCATATTCATCTTTTAATCACCAGAGGGTAGATCCACCTTTTTTGAGTCTAAACCCTATGCTAAATTTCAAGCCTATGGCCTCTCACCCTCCCAAATTACACATATATATCCTGGATATATTTGTGTAATTAGAAATTCAATCTTGCAAAACTTTGAAAAAGACGGTGATTTAGACATCAACTGTTTTCCTTATCTTATCAGTACTACCTTTCTACCTATAATATCATTTCCTTGACTTAGTCTTAAAAAGTAGATACCCGATGGAAGTCCCGAAAATTGCTCTTCATGATAACCGTTCTCTTCTCCCTCTATACTCTTTATCATTCTTCCATCTATGGTATAAAGCGTTATCTTATAAGGTGCTAACTTTTTTATTCCATATGAAAAGGAAATCTTATCCTTATTTATAGTATAGACATTCAAAAATGTCTTGTTTATAAGGTTCCTATCTGCTATGCCGGTAGGGTCAAAACTTCCTCCAAGGACTACGGGTGATGAACAGAAATTACCATTTACATCTGTGATTGTCACCCCATCAGGTGTTATTGTATCTCCCACTGCTATTGTAGGTAATGAGGTATTCGTCGTAAGATTGATTGTTAACTGATCTCCATTTAGGTTCCAACCGCAAATTCCTACAATACCCATCCCATCAAGCCATGAGTGTCCACCTGAGAAAGAAAGCACACTGTTTATGTTTGTGTTATCTATTGTCGGTTTATTCGTTGGCTCGGAAAAGTATAGAATTACATAATCATCATCGTCTATTCCTGGTACAGCATTTACCCCATCAAAAGCGACCGCCGAATCTATGACAGGTGGGACTAAGTCCTTTACATATAAAGTCTTTGATATGGTATCATTTGCAGGATTTATATCAGGGGTTATAATGAAAAATCTTAGAGTTAAATCCATAGGATTAGAGGGGGTATCCCATTGGGTAAAACTCACTGTTGTGCTATCACCTGAAGTAAGATTATAAATAGATTGTAAATCGCTGTAAATGTGGATCCCTGCCGAGTCTATAAATGCAACGACATCAATATCTACAGTATTTTCATAAGAGTTATTTCTAACAAGAATCCCGGGGATATAGGTCGTATCAATAGATACAGTATCCGGTGGAGAAACAATAGAAAGAATACCTGCATCCTTATATTTTGCATACTTCACTGTGAGATAGTCTTCATCTCCGCCAATGTTGGACCTTCCTGTAACATAGACATTACCGCTGCCATCAACCGCTATACCGAAGGCTTCATCTTCATCACCATTGTCAAGGGTATCTGCCCAGACAATATTGCCAAGAGAATCATACTTCACTGTGAGATAATCATCGTCTCCGCCAATGTAGCACTGTCCTGTAACATAGACATTTTTATTTCCATCAACCGCTATACCGAAGGCATAATCATAATTACTGATGTCAAGGGTATCTGCCCAGACAATACTGCCAAGAGAATCATACTTCACTGTGAGATAATCATCGTCTCCGCCAATGTTGGAATATCCTGTAATATAGGCATTACCGCTGCCATCAACCGCTATACCGAAGG
>DAOVSA010000136.1 GCA_030633635.1 Candidatus Altarchaeota archaeon | reverse complement strand
TTGATGAAATTAAAAATTTTTACATCCGAGCTAATAATTTATTAAATACCAGATTATGAATCTTACAGAGTATGAATCTCACAATAAAACCAACCGGTAGTTTGGGGGGTACTGTAGAGGCACCACCCAGTAAGAGCTATACCCACAGGGCAATTATAGTGAGTTCGCTTGCTGATGGTACATCCATTATCAAAAATCCCCTGCTTTCTGCCGATACGCTCGCATCAATTGATGCATGCAGGATGCTTGGTGCAGATATCGATGTGAATGATGTGTTAACTGTGAGGGGGATATCAGGCAAGTTAAAAGCGCCCCGCAGGATAATAGACGTGCAAAATTCCGGGACATCTATCCGGATCATGACTGCTATTGTGAGTCTTTGTGATGATCGGGTGGAGTTAACGGGAGATGAGTCGATTCAAAAAAGACCTATGAAGCCCCTGCTTGATGCACTGGAAGAATTGGGTGTTAAAACCACATCAAGGAATGGAAACCCTCCTGTTTCCGTGCATGGGCCCATGAACGGGGGAAAATGCAGTATTTCCGGTGATGTTAGTTCCCAGTTTATCTCAGGATTGCTGATTGCCTGCCCGCTTGCATCAAAAGATATCGAAATAGAGATAATTGGTGAATTAAAATCCAGGCCATACGTAGAACTGACCCTGGATACGTTAAAGGATTTTAATGTCGAGATCAGGCACGAAAATTTCAGGAGATTCTACTTGAAGGGTAATCAAAGATATAAGGCAAGAACTTACCGGGTTGAAGGGGATTACTCGTCTGCATCCTTCATTTTATGTGCTGCCGCGTTGACTGATTCAGCAGTTACGATCAAAAATTTATCCATAAATTCCAAGCAGGGAGATATGAAGATTATTAAGATACTTCGGGATATGGGGGCAAAAATCGAGATGGGAAGTGATCAGATGAGCATTCAAGGGAACGGTAATTTGAGCGGTATTGATATAGATCTGTCCCAGACGCCGGATTTATTGCCGATAGTTTCTGTTATTGGTGCATTGGCGAAAGATAAAACCATAATTAGTGGTGTTGAGCATGCCAGATACAAGGAATGCGATAGAATTCACGCAATGACGACTCAATTAAGAAAAATGAATGCTGTAATCAAGGAGAGAAGGGATGGAATGGAAATTGAGGGAGTTGAAAGGTTAAAAGGAGCAAGAGTTCATGGCTGGCATGATCACAGGGTGGTGATGGCTCTTGCGGTTGCTGGTTTAAGGGCGGATGGGAATGTGAGTGTGGATACCGCGGAATCTGTCCCGGTTTCCTTTCCAACGTTTGTTGAGGTTATGAAAAAATTGGGTGCAGAAATTAGTATTTCTTAATGAATGAATAATAAATAAACGAAAGGAAACAAGTCAGGAGAATTCCTGGTGTTGTTGGAAACGAAAAAAAATTTAATTTTAAGGAGTAAGTAGATATATTATCTGAGATGAAAAATAACAAAAAAACAGAGGACTCCGCAAAATCGCATGGTTTTTTTAAAGAAACGATTTCCTTGATTGAGAGCCATTTTGAAAAAGAAGTATCCCAAGTCGTTGAATATAAACTTCTCAGGATGTTGGATACATTAAAAAAACGGATCATGTACGGTATCTCAGCAACGGTGATATTGAGCTTCGGATTTATATTCATCTCTGTTGGCGTTGTCATGTGGCTTGCAGAGAGATTGCCATCCTGGGCGGCATATTGGGTGATTGGGATAATCCTATTGCTTTCTGGAATTATTCTTATGGATAAATCCAAAAAACACCACCAGTAATGTGATAGTTGCGGATGATACGTGTTTTAAAGAAATATATTTTCCAGGATCCAATAATATCATTATAGTTTTATACGATTTTATTATAGTTTTATATTTTATATAGTTTTATACAATTCAAACATCTATACGATGGTTCCAGCCGGTTGGAATCAATAGTAACAAAAATGCATCGCAAAATTCTTGAGAAAAAACTAATAGATATGATCGAAGAAGATCTGGGATCCGGAGACGTTACCTCGGCATTTGTGCCAAACAAAAAAGTAGAGGCAGAAATTATTGCATTAGAACCAGGTATTCTCGCAGGCGCCTATGAAGCAGGGGTGTTATTCGATCTATTTAATATCGAGATCTTAAATTCAGCAGAAGATGGCACAGAAATTACACAAGAAAAACAGGTTTTCTCACTATCAGGATATTCTAGAGACATTTTATGCGTAGAAAGAACGGCACTTAACATCTTATCCAGGATGAGTGGAATTGCAACCCTGGCCGGGGAATTCGTTGAAAAAGCGCGGGAAGCTAACCCGGCTATAACTGTAGCTGCAACCCGCAAGACAACGCCCCAGTTTCGGTATTTTGAGAAGAAGGCTGTCCAAATTGGTGGTGGAGATCCCCACAGGTTTGGGCTATATGACGCCGTATTGATTAAAGATAATCACTTAAAACTCTTTAACAACATAACAGATGCCCTAAATGCGGCTAAAAGAAAAACAAGTTTTACGCAAAAAATCGAGATAGAAGTGGATAACATGGAAGATGCAATACTTGCAGCAAAAAATAATGCGGATGTGATTATGCTTGATAACATGCCTGCAAAAGAGATAAAAAAATTGGTTTCTGTACTGGATGAGAGCAATTTAAGGAAGAGTGTACTCTTGGAGGCATCCGGTGGCATAAACCTGGGCAATATTCAGACATACGCCGGGACCGGGGTTGATGTGATTTCGATTGGTATGTTAACGCACTCTGCTAAAAGCCTGGATTTCACCCTTGAGATTAAGAAATAACGTTTGGAGATATATGTTGCATATACCATAAATAATAATGTATCATA
>DAOVSA010000178.1 GCA_030633635.1 Candidatus Altarchaeota archaeon | reverse complement strand
TTGCCGATGATACTAACTCGCCATATAACCATATAATCAATAATGATATTGGGATAACTGTTGCGTATCGGGCGCAGTGGTTTGATAAGCGGCTGCGGTTGGGACCGCTTGGTGACCCGATAACAGTAGCTATATCGCCGTAGGTATTTTAACCGCAGAGACGCAGAGAACGCAGAGAAAACAGGATTAAGAATTAACCACAAAGACACAAAGGTGTTTTGTAGGGGTGGGTTTGAAACTCACCTCTACTTTTTTTATCAACTTTCAAATTTTTACTTGACGAATAATAATTTTATGAAATAATCTCTTTAATAAAGAAACAAAATGCCACAAAGTCACCAAAACACTAAGGTACATAAAAAGAAATTAAAGAATTATCTTTGGTGAGATTTAGTGTATTAGTGTTTTTGTGGCGAAACAATGGAATTAACACAAGAACAACACCTTATCCAGGATATGATGAGGAAATTTGCCTCAACTGAGTTAGCACCTATAGCATCTGAACTTGATAAGGACGCCCTATTCCCACAAGAAATACTGAAAAAAATATCAGAACTGGGCTGTACGGGGATATTAATCCCAGAAGAGTATATGGGCGCCTCGCTTGACCCAGTAAGTTATTGCATAATTATCGAAGAATTATCTAAAGCTCTGGGCTCTATCGGGACTATCCTTATAGTGCATAACGGATTGGTTAGCTATCCAATTCTCAAGTACGGGCAGGAGACACAAAAGGAACAATGGCTTAAGTTACTTGCAGTCGGTGAGATTATAGGAGCATTTGCTTTTACAGAATATGAGGATTCCGAGATCTCTAAACTTAAGACTTTTGCAAAACGAACTGATAATGGTTATATAATTTCTGGGAAAAAGAACTTTGTTCCAAATGCTGATGTTGCTCAATTGTTTATTGTCTTTGCATCAACAGATGAGGGAGTAGGTGCATTTATTGTTGAGCGAGCTCAAAAAGGAGTTAAAATACTTGACCCGAGCTATACAATGGGAATGCGAGCATCGGGTATTTGTGATTTAGAGCTAAATGAAGTCCAGATTACAGAAGATAAAGTTTTAGGCAACGGAAAGGATGGCTTGAATATATTTCAAGACGCACTCGCCCTGGCAAATATAGGAATAGGAGCACAAGCAATTGGGATAGCACAGGCATCATTCGATGAGGCACTTAAATATTCCCGTGAGAGACACCAATTTGGACGTCCCATATGTGAATTCCATCTGGTCCAGAATATGCTCGTTGAAATGAAAATGAAAATTGATTCCTCTCGCTTATTAGTTTATGAATCGGCAAGGAACAGCGAAAAATCCGATTTCCATCTTCAATCTTCTATAGCCAAAGTTCACGCAGGTCGTAGTGCAATGTATGCTGGCGAGAAGGCAGTGCAAATCTTTGGTGGCTACGGTTATACAAAAGATTATCCAGTAGAGCGATACTTCCGTGATGCCAAGTTTACTCAAACCTGGCTTATTCCTTCTGACTTCGAGAAGCTTAAGATAGCAAACTTTTTGGAGTTAAATTCATGAAAAATGAACCACAGAGAGCACAGAGTGAAAGAGAAAATAAAAATATATTCTCTGTGTCCTTTGTGATTAAGTGTATTTATGGGAAATCAGGGCTATAATTCATGATATTAGACCGAAAGCATCAAGAGTTTAAGGATAAAGTAAAAGAATTTGCAGATAAATATATAGCACCAAGAGCAAAAGAGCTTGATATAAAGGGAGAGTTTCCTTGGGACATTTTCAAGAAATTGGGTGAGCTTGAGCTTCTGGGCATCCCTTTTCCCAAAGAATACGGAGGAGCTGGTCTTGATACTCTTTCTTATGCGATTGCGGTGGAGGAACTTAGCCGTGCTTCCGGCTCTATGGGAATATTCCTTGCAGCACACATCTCGCTCGGTTGC
>DAOVSA010000072.1 GCA_030633635.1 Candidatus Altarchaeota archaeon | reverse complement strand
TTTTTAACATCACAGATCACCTCGACAAATTTTGTTTCTCCGTAGAGGAGTACCCTATCTTCCCACAAATCACGGTAAAAATCACGGGTTTTAAATCCCTCCTTAAAATCTGAAAGTGTGACATTCAAGGGAACCAGCTCAAAACCGTAACGTGCAGATAATTCCGACGAAATTCCTGCAACAATAGATTCGAGTTGCGTTTTTTCTTCGATACTTAGGTCGGGAGTGATTATTAAGATGTCTACATCGCTATCTCTCGCATATTTCCCTCTCGCAACCGATCCAAAGAGCACAATACTCAATATTTTTCCATCCAATTCCTTTTTAATTTCATTTGTAAACTTAGAAAGCATATTCCAGATAATGGGGTTTTTTGATGAAAATTTCCCTTGTTTTTTGATCTCTACAATCGATAAAAATTGTAACCCATACGGATTTGAGATATCTATCCGATATAATTTTAACCTGCCTTTTCTTCTCGATTTTAATACACCCAACTGTTCAAGATCATTCAGGTATTTGTTTACTCTTTCATAATTTAAGCCAGTTCTCCTCTGAACCTCTCTGATATGGAGCTCTTCTGGAAGTTCTTTATATAGGGTTTCAAGAATTTTTAGTTTTGGTTCTGAGATATCCATGGATAGATATTACATTTTGATACATAAAAATCTATTGGAGTTTCCAATCAATTGATTGGAAATCCAAATCAATTGTCACTCTTAGAATCGGGGGTTGCCTCAAATATTCTCTCTTTTTTCCATCGACAGGGTTGAATTTTGAGGTCATTTTTCAATCAATTCTTCAACTTGGTTTTTTGCTTTCTCCACCTACCTTGTCTGTACATAATCGTGAAGTTAATCATGAACCTAGTTATCCCGTTATCCAAGTTGATTTACCAAATTCCATCAATGGTATTAATCCACGCAATTTTAGAACTCACAAACTGACTTTCAGCCTCTCTGCCCCCTCATCGAAGAGGACCACACCATCCTCCTTGAATTTGTTCAATACGATGTGAGTGTAAGTTCCAACCACGTCTTTGTTTGGTGCCAGTTTTTCTGTAACAAACTCGCTGATCTCATCTATGTTGCCTGCTTCCACAAGTAGCATTAAATCATACTCCCCGGTCACGATATAAACATCTTTGACCCTGGAATCCTGTGATATATCCTTACATACACGTGAAAATCCTGTTCGCTCTTGTGGAACAACTTTTACCTGTATTATCGATGAAACACGCCGTTTTTTTGTCTTTTTCCAGTCGATCGTCGTTTTAAATTTTTTTATGATTCCTTCTTTCCTCAACTCGTCTATGTCCTTTTTAACCTTTTCTTCACTTAAATCCAGCATAGTGGCGATATCCTTCGCTGAAATTCGAGCATCATTCTCCAATATTTCCAATATCCCAATCCGTGTGTCCATTTTGATTATATTTACTATTAAACTCGTTATTTATATTATTAAAATTCCTTAAAAATGAGTGATTTAACCTACGAAGAACTAAAAAAAATCAAAGAGATTATTGGCAGAGATCCAAATTCCGTTGAGCTGGGGATGTTTGAAATCATGTGGAGCGAACATTGCTCTTATAAATCAAGTAAAGAAATTCTAAGGTTATTTCCAACCGAGAGTCCAGATATATTGGTCGGTTTGGGAGATGATGCTGCCATAGTTCAGATTACAGACACAGAAGCCATAGCGATAGGTATGGAAAGCCACAATCACCCGTCTGCAATTGAGCCGGTTGCCGGAGCAGCCACCGGGGTTGGCGGTATAATCAGGGACATAATCTCTATGGGTGCCTATCCAATAGCTGTTTTGGATGCATTGAGATTTGGAAACCCAGATGATGAGCGATCCAGATACTTGTTTGAGCATGTAGTGAAGGGTATTTCTGAGTACGGAAATTGTATCGGCGTTCCAACACTTGGCGGGGAACTGGAATTTGATTTAAGCTTTAAAGGAAATCCCCTGGTGAATGTGGTTGGAGTCGGTTTGGTAAAAAAAGACGAATATGTCAGGGGTATTGCAGGGGATATCGGCTCGATAATACTTATTGGAAGTTCTACCGGAAGAGACGGAATACAGGGGGTTTCTTTTGCCTCAGAAGAATTAACTCAAGCCTCTGAAGGAGACAGACCGGCAGTACAGATAGGGGACCCATTTATCGAGAAATTGCTCATTGAGGCGACGCTTGAGATAGTGAAGACCGGCGGAGTCATAGGCTGTAAGGATCTGGGAGGTGGAGGTTTGACCTGCGGGGTTTCAGAAATGGCTGCAAAGGGTAAAAAGGGGGCAGAGATTAACATAGAAAGGATTCCGCTGAGAGAAGAGAGCATGACACCCTACGAAATAATGCTTTCCGAATCACAGGAAAGAATATTATTTGTCATTAAAAAGGGTTACGAAAAAGATGTGTTTAGGATATGCGAGAAATACGATCTAAATGTTTCTATCCTGGGTAAAATAACAGAAGACGGTATTTTGAGGGTTAAATTCCATGGTAAAGTGGTTGCAAGCATTCCAGCGGAAGCACTTGCGGAAGGGCCTTTCATTAAGAGAAAATCAATACCAAAAATGCGCGAAACCCAGGTTTCAGTACCGGAACCAAAAGATTATAACAAAATTTTTTTGAGGGTCTTATCCTTGCCGAACATAGCATCGAAAAAATGGGTTTATCAACAATATGATCACGAAGTTCAAGTAAGAACCGTGGTAAAGCCCGGTGATGATGCTTCTGTTTTGAGAATCGATAATGAAGTTGGAATTGCCCTGACAACTGATTGTAATTCTTTTCATACCCGACTAAATCCATACCACGGTGGTGCGGGCGCAGTTGCTGAGGCTTCCCGAAATATAGTTTCCATGGGTGCAAAACCTTTGTGTGTCGTTGATTGTCTGAATTTTGGAAATCCTGAAAAACCAGAACAATTCTGGGAGTTTGAAGAATCGGTTAAGGGAATGGCTGATGCGCTGAGAACCTTAAAAATCCCGGTTGTTGGTGGAAACGTTTCATTTTATAATGAAACGGAAGGAAAAGCCATAAATCCGAGTCCGGTGGTTGGAATGGTCGGTAAATTAGATCTAAATAAAGTTATAACCAAGAATTTTAAGCAAATAGAGGATGATATCATACTGATTGGCGAAACCAGGCCAGAGATGGGTGGTTCAGCGTACTATAATGTTTTAAGAATCGATGGGGGCACAGCACCGGGGGTTGATTTTAATCTAATGAAAAGAACGAATGATTTTGTTTTAGAATTGATAGATGAAGGTCTAATCAATGCCTGCCATGATTGTTCAAACGGCGGGATATCGGTCGCTTTAATAGAGATGTTAATAGAGATGTTGGACAAATTTGGTGCTCAGATCCACATTAACACGAAATTAAGGGCGGATGAGTTTTTATTTTCCGAGTCTCACTGCAGGTTCATCGTTTCATGCGATCCGGGAAAATCAGGTGAAATCCTAGAATTGGCAAGAAAAAATGAAATACCATCTTTTGTCGCTGGAAAAGTTACTGAAAATGGATTCATCGTTAATGTAAATGATAAAGAGTTGATCAATCCGACAAAAGAACAGATCTACGAATCCTTGTCTTCTATCTCGAGGTTATTTGGGCAATGAAAGTTAAAATAAATCACGAAGAGAGAGAATTCAGAACGGTTTGGATGGAAGAAATGACCGTAAACTTTATAGACCAGACCAAATTACCTGAAAAATTTGAGATATTTAAATCGGAAAGTAGCAGAGAAACCGCAAGAGCAATAAGAACGATGATCGTCAGGGGGGCACCTGCGATTGGTGTTACTGCCGCATATGGGATGGTACAGGCATGTCTGGAGGCAGAAATAAAGACAACAGACTTCGATAAATTTTTGGATTACGTAGGTGATGCCGCGAGGGTTTTAAAAGAAACGAGACCCACGGCAGTGGATCTATTTAAAGGTACTGATCGAGTTTTATCTGTAATACGCGATTCGAAGGAGCCAAAAGAAGCAACCAAAAGGGCAATTGATACGGCAAAAAATATTGCAGAGGAAAATATCGAGGCGTGTAGGCAGATCGGAGAACTTGGAAATGAACTGGTAACGAAAGGGGATAAACTTTTGACGCATTGTAATGCCGGTGCCTTGGGATGTGTTGATTATGGTACCGCCCTATCTGTGATTCGATTTGCACACTACGCAGGTAAGAATATCTTCGTTTTTGTGGATGAAACCCGTCCCAGACTGCAGGGAGAACTCACTGCATGGGAATTAAATCAGGAGGGCATTAAACACGCAATAATTGTGGATAACGCGGCCGGACATTTTCTACGCGAGGAAATTGACCTGGTTGTGGTGGGCGCAGACAGAATAGCATTAAATGGTGACGTTGCAAACAAGATAGGCACCTATGAAAAGGCGGTGGTTGCAAAGGAGACTGGAGTA
>DAOVSA010000084.1 GCA_030633635.1 Candidatus Altarchaeota archaeon | reverse complement strand
GGAGCTTGTTTTATCGCAGGGGATTGGTTTATTCGTTAGGGTGTATTTTAATTCTGTTGGCAGCGGTTTTGGTTCTATCAGAGGAGTTTCTGGTTTTTCATCTATAAAGCTAATAATCAAAACAAGCACTAAAATTCCAAAGATAATCATAAAATCTGTTTTTCTTGTTTTCCTTTCCATTTTTTAATTATACTAACGCACCTTCTATACGGATCTATATGGACAGGAGTATTAATCTGAGACATAATAAATTTGAGACATAATAAATTCCATCCATGTTTTTCATTATTGTTATATTATATTTGCAAACTCCTTTATATACTTTTCGGTAACTACAAATGAATTTGAAGTAATTGTAAGCTTGTAATGGGTCTCATTTACTTTTATATCTTCATTCCCACTTGATCACTATTCCCCAAATCTAAAAATTAATTCCCGCATATACAAATTTACTGAAGAAAAATCCAGTTAGTTTAATGCCAATATCCTCCTATCGATTTTGACCGATATGGCAACTTCTTTTGGTTGTATTTCCTCAGTTGGGGGAAATATCAAAGTAGAAAATAAGGAGAACCCACCAACACATTTTTATACCTAGTGATGTAATTACTCATTGACTTTATGTAAATTTAGTGTTTAATATATCTTGATGTACTGTAATTTCAATTACAGGACAGTAAAAACCCGAAAAATTTCCTCGAAATTTTTGGGCACGAATTAGAGCCTTTGGCTCTAATTGTGCAACAAATCTTTGATTTGTTCGCACCAAAATTTTGCGTAGCAAAATTTTTCGTGTTTTCGAAGAAAATTTTCTTGATTATAATCATAATACAAATTTCAGTTAATTAAAATGCCAAAGATACCTCTAAAGAGCAAGATAGGGAAATTAGTATCCAAAAAACCAAGACTTGCGGTGATGGTAGATGGCCCAAACATATTGAGAAAAGATATAAATCTAAGTCTGGAAAAAATAAAGAGCAGATTGGAGGAAATTGGATCAATACGGATAGCAAAAGTATTTTTAGATCAATATGCGTCAGATAAACTCATTGAGGCGGTCACCAATCAGGGATTTGAAGGAGTTATCACACCAACAGACGTGGATGTTATCATGGCCGTGTACAGTATGGAAGCAGTATATAGTCCACATATCAATACCCTAGTGCTGGTCACAAGGGATGCAGACTTTCAATCCGTCTTAAAGAAAGCAAAAGAGCATGGAAAGGATACAATTGTGGTTGGGGCAGAACCCGGGTTCTCTACCGCACTAAAAAATACTGCAGATAAGGTCATAATGATGGATCAAACCTGAGATAATTCTCATGTTGCCTCTGTTACCTCTTAACTTACCGCTTAAACCTATCCCAATCTATTTTACCAAAACACCACCATAACCTACTACCTGCCCATAATCTCCTGTTGTATCTCCTGATGTCATATACTTGACTAACTCTGCATCTTTTGCACCCAACTCCTTGCACGCCACTAACATCGCAGCAACGGGACCATATCCGCACATAGAAATTCGCAGTTCCCCAACCCTATCAAATAACTTCTCTTCATCCAGTTCCAAAATCGCATTCAACGCTTCTTTATCATTTTTATTTGCGATATCCTGTGGTTCGTAATGCGTTAGATCGGAACTTGCAACTATAACCACTCTTTCATGGGTATTTTTGATTCCCCTGGCAATTGCGATCCCGATATCCTTACAGATCTCCAAAAAATCATCGTTTGGTGCATAATGCACCATAGTGATTGGAACGATCTGAAAATCCTTACCAAAATACTGTGCAAATGGGATTTGAACCTCTATTGAATGCTCCGATTGATGTGCCATCAGATCACTTTCCAGGTGTTTTGAATTGATCAGGATTTCTTTAGCTAAAATAGAATCAACCGAGACATTTCCAAGTGGTAATCGCCACTCCCCATCCATCATCATTGAAAATCGTGCACCCAATCCCGTGTGATTCGGACCGAGGATAACAAATGTATCCGGGAGATTTATTCTTGAGTATATCGCACCTGCAACTTTTCCAGAGTACATATAACCTGCATGTGGCGAAACTATGCCTAAAACGTCCTCTTTTTTGGCATTTACATCTATACACTCACTTATCTGTTCATTCAGGTTCTTTGGATCATAATGATAAAACTGACCTGCGACAGCTGGATCTCTTATCATTTTTTACATCGTGGTGAATAATAAATATTAATATATGTTGAATATTGAATAATTAATAGATTAAATAAAATAATTGATTAAATGAAAGGATTAAAATGAAAACCACGATAAGCATAATAAAAGCAGATATAGGAAGTGTTGGTGGGCATATACGCATGACGGAAGATATATTGGATATGTGCAGATCGAAACTAAACGATGTGAAGGGTGATTTGTTGATAGATTTCTATGTAACGAGATGTGGTGATGACGTCGAGTTATTGATGACCCATACCCGTGGGGTGGATTCGAAGGAAATTCATTCACTGGCGTGGAATGTCTTTAAAGAAGGAACAGAAATGGCTAAAGATGCAGGTTTATACGCTGCAGGGCAGGATTTACTTTCTGATGCATTTTCTGGTAATGTCAGGGGCATGGGTCCGGGCATAGCAGAGATGGAGATAGAAGAAAGACCTGCCGAGGTATTTGTTGCATTTATGGCAGACAAGACCGAAGCTTCGGCATTTAACCTGCCGTTATATGAGATGTTTGCGGATCCTTTCACTACATCAGGTCTTGTACTTGATCCAAAATTGCATGACGGATTTAAATTCGAGGTTCATGATATAAAGGGAAGTAAAAAGATCATATTTGACACACCCGAGGAATCATACGACCTTTTAGCCCTGATCGGGATGACGGATAGATACTCGATAAAAAGAATATTCAAAAAATCAGGCGAGATAGCAGCAGTTGCAAGCACCGAGAAGGTGAATCTAATAGCTGGCAGGTACATCGGAAAAGATGATCCGGCAATGATTGTAAGAGCACAATCCGGGTATCCCGCAACTGGTGAAGTCCTGGAGCCATTTTCCAAGCCGTTTCTCATCGCTGGATGGATGAGAGGTTCTCACAGGGGACCATTAATGCCGGTATCTCAAGAAGATGCAAATCCAACAAGATTTGACGGCCCACCAAGAATTATTGGTCTGGCGTTTTCGATGAAAAATGGTGTGCTGGCAGGTCCGATAGATACATTTTCAGATGTCTCATACGACAGAGCAAGAGCCAAGACCAATGAATTAGCAGATTTCATGAGGAGGCACGGCCCGTTCCAGCCACATCTACTACCACCAGAGGAGTTGGAGTATGCCACACTGCCCGATGTCACAAAGAAATTAGCTGACAGATTTGAAGACATTTAAGAGACGTCTAGGAAATTAGAAATAAGGACATCCAAATGTCGGAACGGAACCAATGAATTTAACCTGCCCACTTTGCAGTGGGGCTGGGTTTATTGCCAAAGAAAATACCCAAAGAGATGCCCAAGATGAAGAAGGTGGAGGTTAAATGAATTATAAACGACCGTCGATTAAAATCGGCGGTGTTGAATTTCTTAGTATTTCTTAGTGTTCTTACGGGTTTGGTTTGTAATGAATGTTATAATAATCTGATCCATATATTTCTATAATGACAGAAGATCCAAACATAAAACTGATTGATGAGATAATTGATTTCATCAAAAGAGGAGAAATTTCTGAAGCGAAAAAGCGTTTTCGGAGACTGCTCACCTCAATAAAATCACTTGAATACGCCAATTGGAGCGAGGAATATACCCAAAAAGTAGAAGAACTCGGTGAATTATTCAAGGATAAAAATCTGAGAGCGTATGCCGAAGATCTTATAAAAGAACTCGATAACCGATTGGAAGAAGAGAAGGCGGAAAGTTTTTATCACGTTAAAATAG
>DAOVSA010000125.1 GCA_030633635.1 Candidatus Altarchaeota archaeon | reverse complement strand
GGATATAGCTATGGCATATTCCATATTCACCGGAATGACAGTAAAGATAATAAAAAATCCACAGGGAAAGGTAGATGATGCGGCTAAAGAGATGGTGTGTGTTTTAAATGATGTTGATTAGTATATTTAGTATACTTACTATAACTCCAGCAGGGAAGGAAATAGCACTGATAGCACTTGGGATAGCATTGACGAGTTCAATGGTCAATAAAATCGTATTAGATAAAGAGAAGATGAAAGAGATGAAAGAGAAGATGAGTCATCACCAGAAAGAAATGAAAAAGGCTGCCAAAGCAAGCGATAGCAAAAGAAGCCAGGAATTGCAGGGGGAATATATGAAAATGTTAATGGAGCACATGAAACATTCATTCAGACCCGCCATAATCACGATTATCCCGTTTATAGTGATATTTCGGTGGTTGAGAGTTACATATGGAGAGATCGGTAACGTGGCGACCTTGTTTGGTATTTCGCTCTCATGGTTTGGATGGTATTTAATTTGCGTGATGATAATCTCGATGATACTGAATAGGATATTAAAGGCTTATTGAAGAAAATGGTTGCACCAAGACTTAGATCTAGATCAAAGAAAAGGAAATATAGAAGAACCCCCGGCGGGGAAACCGTCATACATTATGATGCAAAAAAGCATAGTAGGCACCACTGTGCCAGATGCGGGGGGGTATTGGATGGAACGCCAAGCGGCACCCCCATAGAAATTAAAAGGATGAAAAGAAGCGAACGAGTACCAGAGCGACCCTATGCAGGGGTTTTATGTTCTGGATGTACCGAAAAATTGATGAGGTACAAAACAAGATTTGAGATAAAATTCAATCATCTGGAATTTAAAGACATGGAACTTCAAAGGGATCTGACACTCGAAAAATTCTTACCAAGGGGTTGGTGGAAAGAAATAAGTACAGAGGTAGAAGAGAAATGACCAGACCTTCATGGGACGAATATTTTCTAGGTGTCGCCAGAGAAGTAGCAAAAAGGGCAACATGTGACAGGGGAAAGAATGGTTGTGTTGTGGTTAAAGATAAAAGAATTCTTACTACAGGCTATGTGGGAGCACCATCCGGTCTACCTCACTGCGATGATGTGGGCCATATGCTCAGGGATGTTATTCACCCCGATGGCTCTATAAGTAAACATTGTGTTAGAACAACACACGCAGAGCAAAATGCCATTTGCCAAGCAGCACGTTTTGGTATAGCTTTAGAAGGAGCCACACTCTATTGCAAGATGGAGCCTTGCTTTATCTGCGCAAAGATGATTATCAATGTAGGAATAAAACGAGTAGTTTGTGAAAAGAGATACCACGATGGAAAGGATACGAGGGAATTATGTAAAGAGGCAGGTATAAAATTAGATGTTTTGTCAGATGATGTAGAAAAATATGAAAAACAAAAGGGGCACAAACTGCGATGAGATGGAATATATCAAGGATGAGATCGGTATCGAGAGTGAAATGGGATATGATATCACCCGACGGTCCATGCAGAACAAAACACATTGATACATGCCGGAAGAAACAGTCTGGGATGCATATTATACGTGAATGCATATCCTTGCAAGATTTGTGCCAGATTGATGGTTAATGCAGGGATCAAGAGGGTTGTCGTAAGTGGCGATTATACAGATAAGGAAGGACTTCAGATCCTCAAGGATGCCGAAATTAGGATAACTCATGCGGAGGTTGAGGAGTGACTTCGAAGGAATCTAAAGACTTTTTTAAGCCAGATTTAGGAAAAATCTTCGTGTTTTTGGTTA
The DNA here is from genome assembly GCA_030633635.1 of Candidatus Altarchaeota archaeon. GTDB lineage: Archaea > Altiarchaeota > Altiarchaeia > IMC4 > DAOVSA01 > DAOVSA01. The sequence goes on along the minus strand of DAOVSA010000125.1, from coordinate 1,269 downwards.
TTGGGATCTCAGCATTTACCATAGGGTATAACGAGGAGTATTGTTCCAGTTGTTGTCCCCCATGGGCTAAGATATGTGTCCTGATGTGTTGTCCGTATTACAATCCGATATTTTGGCCCTTGTTTTGGGCATCTAATCTCAGACCCTCGGATTTATTTGGTGAACCCCTCCTAATTTTTGTATCCATGATATACTGGTACTTCCTCTCCTGTCTAATCATCTTCGCTTGGAATAAACTCAAATGAAACTCATCATCGGTTTGGTTGGAAGAATTGGCTCTGGAAAAGGACTCGTAAGCGATTACCTGTGCGATAAGTATAATGCCAAGCAGTATATGTTCTCGAAGATTTTAATGGACCTGTTGGATAGACTTCATTTGCCACATGAACGGAAATACTTGCAGGAACTTGGGGTCTGCATTAGAAAAGGTCTGGGAGAAGATACCTTGGTTAATGCTCTCCAAGAAGATTTAAAGAAGGAAAAATCTGATTTAATCGTAATAGATGGCATTAGATATCAAAATGAGGTTGAAATGCTGCGAAAATTTGAAAATAATATCCTGTTATACCTGAGGGCCCCACCTGAGCTTAGATATGAGCGATGCAGAAAAAGAGCTAAAAAAGGAGAAGCATATATAACGTTTGAGGAGTTTTTAAATGCCGAGGATAAAGAAACAGAAAGATATATCGAGGAAATAGGAAAAACTGCCGATTACACGCTGGAGAATACCGGTACTAAGGAAGAATTAATCGAGCGGGTCGAGGAGATATTGGGGGAAATAGGAGTATTTAGGGGTATCTAAAACCAGTACATAGAAAAATTCATTCTTGAAATCGAGTTGGAAACAATTATCTTAATCTGCTTTTGCTATAAACCTATAACATCTTTGGCCAATGGCAACTTGCAACTTCTTGAAATACGTTACCTTCCACTTTACCTAAACTTCCTAACGATCTCTTCTGCAACATCCATTGTCCTTGCGGTGCCGCCCAAGTCAGGGGTAATAACCTTCCCATCCGCAAGCACTTCATTCACCGAGTTTTCAATCATTTCAGAGATTTCTCTTTCGCCCAAATAATCGAGCATCATAGCACCGGATAAAATCATCGCTATTGGATTTGAGATGCCTTTACCAGCTATGTCCGGTGCACTGCCGTGAACGGGCTCGAATAAAGCGTATTTATCCCCAATATTTGCAGATGGCATCAAACCCAAGCCCCCCACCAATGCAGATGCTTCATCAGATATTATATCTCCGAGGAGATTTGG
>DAOVSA010000173.1 GCA_030633635.1 Candidatus Altarchaeota archaeon | reverse complement strand
ATTTCGGAAAAGAGATCGGAAAATATTCTGGAAAATTTAATAAAAAATTAAAACTGAAAAAATTGAGGATTGGAAAGGAACTGCTGGAGACGCTGGCTTTAAAATCCAAAGCCAGGATAGTTAATCTGACAAGTGGTGGGGAAGATTTAGAAAATATCCCAGGGGTTTCGGTGGATGAGTTCTATGGATTGATCTAAAATCGGTTCTTTATCCTTTGTCACGAATGTATCTCACGATTTCGTCTCTTTTCTCAACAGCCATCTCAAATGCATTGATCACTCCTTCCTTCATCTCTTCCAGATTGATCGGTGTTTCTTCTCCGATCAATTTTTTAATCTTTGTATATCCTGACTCACGAAATCTGGGTGTTAAATTCTCTTTTTTCCCGTTTCTCATTAAAATTCCGTGTTTTGGTTTTTCAACGACTTCGCCGATGATATCGATTTCTACGCCTGCTTTTTTTACCACGCAGGTCAGTTCATCTGCGTACCCTGGGGGTGCAAAAATCAATAGTGAATCAAGAGAAACGCCCAAATAATCGATTTCTAATTTGTTCAGCAGATTATAAACCTTTTCATTGACCAGGTTTTTGATCCTATCTTCATCAAGGATTAATCCACAGCCAGCGGTTTTACAAATTTCATTTGCATCGCCTCTCAAACCGCCGTTTGTTACATCTGCCATGGAATGAATATTTTCTAATAATTCTGCCCGAAATATTGCATCACACGCATTGATAAAGTCTATATTTATGGTCTCTTTTACAACATCGAAATTTCCAGAGTATATGGCTGCGGTACAAATGGTTCCTCCGCCCGCACCTCTGGTCATTAAAATCTTATCTTTTGGTTTAATCCTTCTTCTTGCCGTAACTTTCCCCTTACTATCTGTCACACCAACAGCTCCGACACCAGAGACCATTCTATCGCCCCACACCATATCGCCACCAATCCTCAGAGTGGAACCAGCAATCAGAGGTACCGAGGTCAATTCCGAGACTGCAGTAATTCCAGAAATAAAATCAAATAACTTTCCAATGTCTCCATCATCTGCCAGGTGTACATCATCGAACAATGCGATAGGTTTTGTGCCGTTCACATAGACGTCCCTCAAAGCGGCTCTTGCAACGTGAAATCCCGCAAGGAAAGGATATTCACTAAGTCTTGAGTGAGTTCCATCTACCGCTACAATCACAACCCCATCTTTGATTTCAACCCCACCTGCATCGTCTTGAGCATCTGGCATCAAAAACCCGCCCACATTGGATGCCAGCCTTCCTATTTTTCTGTGCACAAAAAAATCACCTTCTCCTCTGGAACCTACTCCAAACTCACCCATTTTTATGCCGGATCGTGAATATCGCAGCAAATTTTCTATAAAATCGTCTTTTATCTCTTTCTGTGTCAGTTTTACCTCCTCTAGGGTTGCCTTCGCCAGTTTTTTTGCTTTCTCTTCATCAATGTCTCTGACCCCCATGATCTGATCAACTAAATCGGTTAAAATCTCTGATTCTTCCCTTTTCTTCCCTAATTCCCTCCGAAGAAAGCCTTCTAAGTCCATTTTTGGTTTTAGTATTTTTAGTATATCTCATTCCCTAAATCATTATTTATTTTAAAAAACATAAAGACATATATGAATCTGATATTGATGAAGGATCTGAGCATTGAAGAATTAAGTGACCTCCTTGGAAAAACAGAAGAGATAAAGGCAAACCCCGGGGAATACAAAAACGCATTGACGGATAAAATACTCTTGATGCTTTTTGAACGGCCATCAACTCGGACCAGAATCTCATTTGAGGTTGGTATGCTCGAATTAGGAGGACATGCAATAACTCTGGACTTTGATAATATGCAACTTTGTAGAGGTGAAAGCAATGAGGATAGTGCCCGTATCCTGAGTAGATATGTAGATGGAATCATAGCAAGGGTTGATACCCACAAAACACTGGCTGAACTGGCTGAAAATTCCACCGTTCCGATAATAAATGGTTTATCAGACTTGGAACATCCATGTCAGATAATTTCCGATGTATTTACGATTCGTGAGATATTTCAT
>DAOVSA010000150.1 GCA_030633635.1 Candidatus Altarchaeota archaeon | reverse complement strand
GTTTTTTTATGTTTTTTTGCCGCAGCAATGGTCGGGTACATCTCTATAATAGAAACTCCCGGGCATATCTCTGAAAATGATGGACTTAACAAATATAAACTGGCAAAAATATTTTATGATCTCACTATCATATCCTTCTTTATGATCGCGTCTATGATTATTCTTGCACTTTTTGAAGGTGTGTGCTCACGAAAAAAACTTAATGAGTTCCCACTGATCAGAGTTTACCTAAACGAGAATGGACGTAAATCCATAAAATCGGAAGAAGCATATCTTGAATACCCCCTATTTAAGGATAAGGATACTGAGTATATCTTATACGATAAGAAAAACGATAGCAACATCATAATAAACAAATCATATGTAGTTCAAGCAATTGTATCGGATCAGAAGATGGAAGAGGAAAGGAATAAAAAGATAAATAAAAGGAAAAAAGAAATATAATTGGGCAATTTGGGGTTGAAAGAAGTAAAATGAGAATAAACAAGATATGTAAATGGTTGATTTATATATGGACTATTATCGTTTATGGATTTGGTATTTTACTCACATTAGGTTCTTTTTTTAAGGGTGACATTGCTATGGGCTTCGGTCTCTTTCTTTTCTATTGTCTGATCACCTTTGGTGTCTGGATCGTCCCCACTATAATATTATTGACAATCGGAATGCTTTTAGAATCGGGAAAAAAGAAATGAGCCAAAAATAAAAAAGAACTTAAATAAACCCGAGGTTCTTTTGATTCTACTAACTCTTTCTTTTTGGATAACCGCAGGGCAACTTGCTATTATAAGAATCCAATTGGGCCCGCCCGGACTCGAACCGGGGATCTTCGCCTCGTAAAGGCGACGTCATAACCACTAGACTACGGGCCCTTTTTATCTCTTGTTTCTTGTCACCACTTTATTCCGGATTTATGAATGTGACATCTGTATAATCTCTCCGCCATACTGCCTACATACATCCATATCTCCGGACTTGGTCAATTTCAGGTCATCAAGTGTCATCAGGTCGTGATGCAATCGGATCAATGCATGGATTCATGATTCATCTATGTCCTGCCCAACCCTCTCTTCCAACGCATCCACAGCACCTTCACTACCAATACAAAAAATACAAAATCAACATTTATTCATTTCCAACCCACCTGAAATATTTCTTGCCTTCCATGAACTCAGTTTTAACCCTTCCCTCTCCCCCCATAACCTCAATGTATTTCAGAACCTCGTTTTTATGCAGTCCCAATGAACCGGATATGTCTGAGAGCGTACACGGCCTCCTCTTCAACATTGAGGATATAATCTCCTCCTTATCCATCTCATACGCCCCCACGGTTTTTCTATCAAACTCTGTTATCACCTCTGCGTTTAATATTTCCGCGATTTCATGGATTCTATCAACCGAAAGGGGCTTGGCATATTCCTCTGCCGGAGGTCTGACGACAGTATTCAATTGAATTCTATCCGGTTTCGCCAGTTCAATCGCATTAGATAACTCACTTAATCCCCTTTTATTGTCATTAAATCCTTCAACTAGCATGATTTCAAGCCATATATCCCCACTAAAGCCTTTTCTAAACTCCTGTAGTCCCCTGACAATATCTCTCACACGTAATCCTTTGCATGGTCGGTTTATCCTTTCGAATGCCTCCTGTGTTGCGACATCAAGTGAAGGTACAATCAAGTCTGCTTTGCTTAATTCACTTCTTACTCCGGCGTTTGGAATCAGTGAAGAGTTAGTTAACACCGCAACAGGGATATCTGTCAATGTCTTAATTTTTTCTATCAGTTCACCCAGGCACGAGTTTAGTGTTGGCTCGCCTGAACCCGAAAGCGTTATGTAATCTATTTTATGGTTCGATTCTATGAATTCCCCGAGTTCAGCAACAATTGCATTCAATGGAGTATACTCCCTCCGCTCTATGGTCTTATCTGTAGTTCTTCCAAGTTGGCAGTAGATACAATCAAACGAACACGTTTTATAAGGCGTTAGATCCACCCCCAGGGAAATACCGAGTCTTCTTGATGGAACAGGGCCGAAAACATATTTCATCTTTTTACCACATTACCATCTTAGCACATTATTTACTGATTATATTTTAGAACAATTGAACCTACCCCAACACCTACGTCTCTTGCGATTACGGGGCATTTGACCATAAAAAGGAAGAATATATTTCCAACATCGCTTAATGCCTCGTAGTTTCCCTGGCCCTTGGAGATGACCAGATCTGAATTCTTTATCCTTGAAATGAATTCTCTTGAAGAGCGATCTGGCCCGGTTCCCGGATCACCATTGCTTACAATATCAAGTTCACTGACCGCATCCAACCCGGCATATCTGGCATCCTCGACTGTAGCATCGTTTATTATGGGACCTCCTTTAACAACAAATACGATCTTTTTATCGTCTAATTCCTCAAGCAGAAGTCTATCGAAAACTATTTCCCCCGCATTATCGCCGAGGTATAATATCCTCTTTGCATTATCTAATTTTTCTCGAAATATATTATAATCATTAATGGCAAAATCTGATTTGAATACTTTATCTATCGTCTCCTCCACGTTGAATTCCGATGAAACACCATAATCGATTATATTGCCTGCTATGGTTAGTTTTACCGCGGTGAGCAATCTGTCATCCGATTCATCAAGC
>DAOVSA010000016.1 GCA_030633635.1 Candidatus Altarchaeota archaeon | reverse complement strand
TTGGCGATGGGAATGCAGAAAACGTTAAAATCATTCTTGAATCAGAATTAGAGGGGCATAAGAAGGCTTACATTGGCAGGCTGGAGAAAGATGATGATGCCCCCGCTATTTTCACTTTGAGGGTGAATAATGAAGGCGAGTTAAAGAATAAACTGATTATCACCTATAAGGATGATTTTGGTGCCCATAATCTTACGGAGGAATTTACACTGACCATTAAAAGCAATGTGAACAGTGATGGAACATTCATCGCCACCATCATTATCGCAGCAGCTTTAGTAGTCATCGTTGTTTATTTCTTCTTCAAAAGGAAGAAAAAGTAAGAATAAGAGGGATTCCAATGTTTAAAAATCTTAAGGTTTCTTTTTTTCTGGCATGGAAATCTATAACCAGGGGAAATAAAGGAACACTTATTCTGACAGTTATGATTATGTCGCTGATATTTGTAAATCTCATATTTCTTCCTTCAATAATTTCTGGCATTGGGGAATCAATAAACCAATTATCAATAGATTATCTTTGTGCTAATCTTATTATCGAACCAAAAGAAGACAATTTTTACATAAATAATGTGGACAGTATCCAAAAGAAACTAAACAGACTGGATGGTGTTGTTGGAACATCATCACGGTATGTAACTGGTGCAACGTTTACCCACAAAAGTAAATTTGTAAGTGGAGCAATTTACTCAGTAAATCCAACAGATGAAATAGTAGTTACAAAATTTCATACTAAATTAATAGACGGAGAATATTTGAGCAAAGCTGATACAGATGAAATTATAATGGGTGTTGAGTTGACTGGTGAGGAAGGAGTGGTAGGTGAGCAAGCTGACCTTGGCGGTGTAACAGTAGGAGATAAAATTGAAGTAACTTTCAGCAATGGAGTTATAAGAGAGTATAGACTCAAAGGAATTTATAAGACAGGTCCTATGGGAACTGATAAGTTTGCTTTTATTACTAAAAAAGAAATGGAGTCTGTTTTAGGATTAGATAATCAGGCTTCAGAAATTCTTGTTAAAATTTCTCAAAGAGGAGATGAAGAAGAGTTCAGAAAAAAGTTTATGGAAATTGGCATAAGCGAGGATATTAAAACATGGGAAGATAGAATGGCTGGGGTGGTGGAAAGCATGCTTAGCAGTTTTAATCTTATTAATCTTATTTCAGCTATTATTAGCTTAGTAATGGCTGTTGTTGTGATGTTCATAGTTATTTACATTAATATAGTCCATAAAAGAAAACAGATAGGTATCTTAAAAGCCATTGGAATAAATCAGAGAGCTATAATCCATTCTTATGTAATACAGGCATTAGTTTATTGTTTCTCTGGCATTATTGTAGGGTCATTTCTGCTATTATTTCTAACATCTTATATGACAGCAAATCCCCTGGAGTTTCCTATGGGGGCTGTCACGCCCTTAATAGAATCACAGCTTGTAATTCAGAGCATAATCAGTTTAATTATTGTTTCATTAATCGCCGGGTTTATTCCCTCATGGAAAACGGCGAGAGAGGATATACTGAAGGCAATTTGGGGTTAAAAATGATTCAAGTCCAAAACTTAAAGAGAATTTATGTCATGGGTAAAGTAGAGGTTCACGCACTCAAAGGAGTTTCATTTGATATTGAGAAGGGCGAGTATGTCGCCATAATGGGTCCAAGTGGTTCAGGAAAGAGCACGCTGCTCCACCAGCTTGGTCTGCTTGATATCCCAACTTCAGGGGAGATTATGATTGATGGTGTTGACGTTCTCAGCCTGTCGGACCACGAAAAAACCATATACAGGCTGACTCGGTTGGGTTATGTTTTTCAGGAGTATGCAATCTTAGGGGAATTAACAGCATTGGAAAATGTATATCTACCTCTTTTAATGATGGGGAAAAGAAGAAAGGAGTATATAAACACAAGTATCGGTATTCTTGAAACAGTCGGTCTTGGACACAGACTACATCATCTCCAGCATGAGCTTTCGGGTGGAGAGCAACAAAGAGTAGCAATTGCAAGAGCATTAGTCAATGAGCCGAAGATTCTTTTTGCAGACGAGCCCTGTGCAAATCTGGATAGTGACTCATCAAAACAGATTTTGGAGTTATTCAGAAAACTGAACAATGAACTGGGCCAGACCATAGTGATGGTCACTCATGAAGACTGGCACAAAGAATATGCAGACAGAACAATCTGGTTGAAAGACGGTTTAATAGAAAAATAACGATAATTTAACTAAATCAGATTTTAAAAAACAAAAAATATAAAAAAGTATAGAATAAGATTCATAAGGAAGGCGTTAATTCCGAACAGCACACCCCACCAGTTCATCTATCTTTTTGTAATCCTCTTTGATCATAAACTCCTTTATTTCATTACAAATCTTCTCGAATATATTAATATTTCGGTATAGAACTCCTGTTCCAATCCCGATAGCAGATGCCCCCGCCATCAGCATCTCTATGGCATCTCTGCCTGTGATTATTCCGCCAATTCCAATTATCGGGACATCAATCTCATTTGAGATCTCATAAACGCATCTAATGGCAATTGGTTTTACTGCCGGCCCGGAATAACCGCCGACCGCATTGCCAAGGACCGGTGTTTTGGTTTCGATATTAATTGCCATTGCTCCGACCGAATTTATCGCAGATATGATGTCTGCACCACCGTCAACTGCGGAACTTGCAACAGTTGAAATCGAATTAACGTTCGGTGTCAGCTTTACTATCAATGGTTTATTGATCACAGACCTGACATCTCTGGTTACTCTTTTTACCACTTTGGGGTTTTGTCCGATTAAACGAAGCTGGGTGTGCGGGCAGGAAAGGTTTATCTCAATCGCATCTACATATTTACTTAATTTTGCGGCAATGGTCGGGAATTCCTCGATTGATTCGCCCCAGCAGCTTCCAATGACAGGAATATCCAGATTCAAGCCCGTTAATTCCTTTTTAAACTCTTCAATTCCCGGATTTGATAAACCAATCGCATTTAGCAATCCATATTCCAACTCCACGACCGTGGGATTCTCATAGCCATTTTGGGGCTTTAAGGATATCGACTTTGTTGTTAGTGCACCTGCACCGTTTTCCGCAATCCTTTTTAGTAAACCTGCGCTGTTTCCAAGCACACCGCTCGCTAAAACCGTTGGATTTGGGAGTTTTAATTCCCCGAGTTTCGTTTTGAGCATAGTTATTATTCTATTTGATTTAATCTATTGATATGTTAAAATGATGGATGACCTTTTCAGACTTTCGATCAGTGACATAATCCAGAAAGGGGCCAGAAGCTGGCTCACCATGATCGGAATATTTATCGGTATAGCAGCGGTTGTTTCTTTAATTTCCATTGGACAGGGATTGCAAGAGTCTATTGACGAACAATTCGAGATGTTGGGAGCTAATGTGATGATTATTATGCCAGGTGCTGGGATTACTGGGTTTGCCACTGGAGCCACTGCGTTAACTCAACACGAGGTAGATGTTATCAAGAAAGTCAGAGGCGTGGATCTCGTCGGCGGAATGATAACCAAAATTGCGAAGGTGGAGTTTAATGATGAAGTAACGTATACTTGGGTTATAGGACTTCCTCAGGATGAATCAAAAAAGATGATCGAGAATATGGGAAGTTTTAGTATAGAAAAAGGGAGGGATCTTGAAGAAAAGGATAAATACAAGGTTATCGTCGGCTATAGATTTACTCATGGAGATATCTTTGAGAAAGATGTTAAAGTAAGGGATAAAATACTGATCAACGATCAAAAATTCGAGGTCGTTGGTGGCGTTAACAGGATAGGCAGTCCTGAAGATGATAGACAGATTTATATCCCACTTGAGACAGCAAATGATCTTTTCGAGATTAATTATGAATACATTATGATCATGGCTCAAGCCAAAGAGGGTTTTGATGTCTCAGATGTTGCAAAAAAGGTAAAAGAAGAATTGCGAGAGGACAGGGGTCTGGATGAGGGTGAAGAGGATTTTACGGTTCAAACATCTGAACAGCTTAAAGAGTCGGCAGGTGTTGTTTTGGACATCGTCAACTATGTATTGATAGGAATTGCATCAATCTCTCTTCTGGTTGGCGGTGTGGGAATAATGAACACCATGTATACTTCAGTTTTGGAAAAAACAAGGGAAATAGGTATAATGAAAGCCGTAGGTGCCACAAGCAGAGATGTACTTTCGATTTTCTTGATAGAATCCGGGATACTCGGTTTGGGCGGCGGTGCGATTGGTTGTGTCTTGGGTGTTGTCATGGCCAAGGGGGTGGAAATGGCTGCACACCAGAGCGGGTTGACCATGTTAAATGCATCAATCACCCCGGAGCTGATACTTGGTGCATTGGGATTTTCATTTGTTGTTGGTTGCATCTCCGGTGTAATGCCTGCGAGGCAGGCAGCTAGACTGAAGGTGGTTGATGCTTTGAGATATGAATGAAATCTAACCACTTGGTTTCATTTCCTGACCAATTATTCCACCAATAATACTGAATATACTCCAATAGCATATTGGCGTTTTCATTTTTTAGATGTGTAATCAGAGATAATAAAATATCAAGTTGATCAATAGGTATCAAAATGATGGAGGATTTTCTCAAACTTTCGGTAAGTGGCATAATCCAGAAAGGAATTAGGAGCTGGCTTACCATGATCGGGATCTTCATTGGTATAGCGGCGGTTGTTTCTTTAATTTCTCTTGGACAGGGGCTGCAAGATGCTATTAACGAGCAGTTCGAGCTAATGGGGGCTAATGTAATGATGATTATGCCAGGTGCTGGTTTTACTGGAATGGCAGGTGCGGCTACTCCATTAACTCAACATGATGTGGATATTATCAAGAAAGTTAGGGGTGTGGATCTTGCCAGCGGGTTTGTAAGCAAAATGGCGAAGGTGGAGTTTAATGATGAAGTGATGTATACTTGGGTTTCGGGATTTCCCCAAGATGAATCAAGAAAGATGATCGAGGATATAGGAGGTTATGGAATAGAGAAGGGAAGAGATCTTAAAGAAACGGATAAATACAAGGCTGTCGTTGGTCATATGCTTGCTCACGGCGATGTCTTTGAAAAGGAGGTTAAAATAAGGGATAAAATACTGATCAACAATCAAAAATTCGAGGTCGTTGGGAGTTACACACGTATTGGTAATCCGGATGATGATAGTGCAGTGGGAATTACTCTGGAAACCGCAAGAGAATTATTCGATGAACCAGATGAATTATTTGTGGTCATGGCACGAACCAAACCAGGTTTTGATATCTCAGATGTTGCAGACAAAGTAAAAGAAAAATTGCGCAAAGATAGGGGCTTGGAGGAAGGTGAAGAGGACTTTACGGTCCAGACATCCGAGCAACTTAAAGAGTCGGCAGGTGTTGTTTTGGATATCGTCAAATACGTGTTAATCGGAATTGCATCAATTTCTCTTCTGGTTGGGGGTGTTGGAATAATGAACACCATGTATGCTTCAGTTTTGGAAAGAACAAGGGAAATAGGGATAATGAAGGCCATAGGTGCCACAAGTGGAGATGTACTCTCGATTTTCCTGATAGAATCCGGGATACTCGGTCTGGGCGGCGGTGCGATTGGTTGTATCTTGGGTGTTGCCATGGCCAAGGGAGTGGAGATGGCTGCACACCAGAGTGGGTTGACCATATTAAAGGCATCGATCACTCCGGAGCTGATACTCGGTGCATTGGGATTCTCAATTGTTGTTGGTTGCGTCTCTGGCGTAATGCCTGCTAGACAGGCAGCTGGATTAAAGGTAGTTGATGCGTTGAGGTATGAATGAATCCCTTCATATGACAATGATTTTTATTCTATTTTTTATTCTGAGAATTTATTTATGATAAAAATATGACAAAAATGAAGGATGAATATGATGTAATTGTTATTGGTGCCGGACCTGCCGGGTCAACAGCTGCAAAATTTGCGGCAGAGAAGGCAGAGGTTCTCCTTGTAGATAAACATCGTGAGATAGGCACACCCAAGATGTGTGGCGAAGGACTCACCAGGGACGCATTTAGGGACCTGAATATCCCGTTTGATAGGAGATTCATCAATAGAGATATTTATGGCATAGTACTTTATGCCCCAGGCGGCAGTAAGGTCGAGGTAAAATATGATGAGATTTTAGGACATATAATAGAGAGAAAAATCTTTGATAAATTTCTGGCAGCAGAGGCTTCACGTAATGGTGCAAAGGTTTTGGCTGATGCATATGCTTCCTTAATAATAAAAGATAAAAAAATCATTGGCGTTAAGATACGACATCAGGGAGAAGAAAAAGAGATTAAAGCAAAGATTGTTATAGCAGCTGATGGTATTGGATCCCAGATAGCCAGGCAGGCAGGCATTGATACAACCCTAAATCCAGGGGATCTGCACTCCTGTTTTGAGTATGAGATGTCCGGGATAGAGATCGAAAACTCTGAGATGACTCATATCTTTGTGGGGAAGAAATTAGCGCCAGGAGGATATGCCTGGATCTTTCCAAAAGATGATGATAGAGCAAACGTGGGTCTTGGAGTCTCTGGAGTAGAGAAAAAAACAGCAAAATATTATCTGGATCAATTCATTAAATCAAAACCGGGATTAATGAAAGGAAGTATTCTGGAAATCAATGCTGGGGCTGTCCCGATAGGTGGTTTCCTGCAGGAATTGGTTAAAGATAATCTGATGGTGGTCGGCGATGCCGCAAGACAGGTAGATCCAGCTAACGCTGGTGGAATACATTATGGTATGCTAGCCGGGAAACTGGCAGGAATTACTGCTGGAAAGGCAATAGGCTCTGGAGATCTAAATATACTCAAAGAATATGAAATTGAGTGGCGGTCATCCATAGGTAAACATCAGGAGAAACTTTTAAAAATCAGGTGTTTCATAGACAAACTTGAGGATGAGGATATGAATTATCTTGCCAGGGTTTGGAATGGTGATGATGTGGTTAAAATAACTACAGGAAAGCATGGCATAGCGTTGAAGAAGATAATTAAGCACCCCAAACTTCTAAAATTGCTTAAAAAGTTTGTATAGTAGTTTTAGCTTCAATCATCTCGAAGATTATTATTTCCCAGTTGGTAACGTGGTTATCTCCCTCTCGGAGATATATTCTATTTTTAGATGTGTTGATTTTTTAGGTTGCAATCGGGATAATAAAACATCAAGTTGATCGATAGATGTTGAGATGAAGGATTATGATGTTGTTGTAATAGGCGGGGGAATAAGTGGTTTGCTATCTGCATTGGCACTTTCAAAGGAGGGTAAAAATGTCTTGATTCTGGAGAAGGACGAGTATGTGGGAGGTGTCTGCAGATCCTATCTGGTGGACGGTTATCTGGTGGATACTGGACCACATGCGATAACCAGACTTGAAACTGGACCGTTAAAGGAGTTAATGGACAGATACTTTGATGTTACCCCGAAATTTATTCCATTTGGAATCTATTATGTGAGGGTTGGTAAGAAAATCAGACCATTCCCGTGGACAATCAAAAATTGGCTGACATTCGATCTGCTTCCCACCAAAGACAGATTGTTGTTACTAAAATTACTATTTGACACCTTATATATGCTAAATACAGATAAAGATCTATCGATGGTCCCCCTGAGTGATATTCTTCCATCAGACAGTTCAGTTATAACCAAAAAATTTTTAGACTGGCTCTCTTATTTTATGGTTGGCACACCCATGGAAGAAGCCCCTATATCAAGATTCATAGATAATAGAAGTCATAAACCAAGTTCGATACCATACGTAGGTGGATTATACAACCTGCTCATAACGGAAGGCTCTGCAGACCAGGGCTACCCGGTAGGGGGCCTTCAATCCATAGTTGATTCTATCCTAAAATCTTTTCCCAAAAACAGAGTTGACATCAAAACAAATGAAGAGGTATTAAAGATCCGGTGTAATGGAGGAGCAGAGGGAGTGATTACCAGAAAGGATAGTTATGATTGTGATACAGTACTCTACTCCGGATTTGCTTCAGATCTGTCTAATCTGGTTGATGATCTACCAAGGGAATATACCAAAAACCTGAAAACTATTAAAACAGTTAATTCCTTAACGATCTGGCTGGGTCTGACAAAGAAGGTATTTAAAAACCATGGTTCGGAGATGTGGATTGACTCGGATCCTTATGCATGGGTTGTTCCAACGTCTAACTATGATCCAAAAGTGGCCCCTAAAGGAAAGCAGTTGGTCGGGTTCGCATTCATATTACCTGAAAAGTACGATTTGGAGGAAATGAAGAAAAAAGCGTTGAGTGCAATCTTTGACACGATCCCTGAAATCGAAAAATGCGTCGATATGATCCATTATCAGGAGTTGATCCCGGAAAAGGCGTCCTGGGGTATTAACTCTGGTTTTGGAAATGTGAAAACACCGATAAAAAATCTCTACACGATAGGAACGGATTCAGAGAAAAGAAGTGCCGGTGTGAGCAGAGCTGCGTACTCCGTCCTAAGGTGTTTAGAGATCATGAAAGGGGGATCAAATCGGGAAAAAAGAAGATAAACAAAAGATTTGGTGAAGAAATAAAGATATCAAAGAGGTGGATCGGGAGTTTTACGGAGCTTTATGTCTTATTGTTTTTAGGGCAAATCCAGATTCATCGGGCTATGACATCTGCAAGTTTGTTGAATCAGAATACGGATTCAGGATTTCTGTTTGTTGAATCAGAATACGGATTCAGGATTTCTTATTCCAAGATATATCCTCTGTTAAATGAACTATAAAGGAGAGGAATCATATCCGTAAAAGAAGATGCCGCCAAATACCCTCCAAAGAAGGTATACAGACTCACCTCTAAAGGACTTAAGAAGATCGACCAATACAAGGACGTCTTTCTGAAATTCTTGG
>DAOVSA010000055.1 GCA_030633635.1 Candidatus Altarchaeota archaeon | reverse complement strand
GGTGTTCTAAGAACAGAAGTTACGGTGGACGGGACCGACGCCACGGAAAAAATACTTCAAATGGTAAAAAAAACGAAACATAAAGACCTGCGGATCATAATGCTTGATGGCATAACACTTGGCGGCTTTAATGTCGTAAATATAAAAAAATTGTTTGAAAAAACAGGTCTGGGAGTCATAGTTATCGTGAGGCATAAGCCAAACTTCAAGCAGATAAAACAGGTTTTGAATAATCTCAAAGATGGAGAAGAAAGATGGGAGTATATAAAGATCGCAGGTGAGCCAAAAAAGGTTGAAACCAAACTCAACAACTTTATTTATATCCAAAACTACGGGATCGATGATTCAGATGCCGAAAAGATCGTTAAGTTATCGTCCACGAGAAGTTTGATACCAGAACCCGTAAGGGTAGCACATTTGATCGGTTCCGGGGTTGTTTTGGGAGAATCAAGGGGGAAGGCATAATCTCGTTTCTGGTGGTGGTAGAATTTTCTTCTAACGGAACGAGGATAAAAGAAGTTTGCGAAGCAAATTTGGACGTAACGAAGTGGGGTCTTTTATCCTCTGATGGTAGTAGATACCAACTACCATCCATTTAATAAACTCCTTGTTATTCTTTTCCATCCTCAATAATCTATTGCCCCTTCAGGTATTTAAAGATTTCGCATAGAGATTCTGGAGCCGGTGAGGGAGAAGGTCGGATGAATTATTTATGCCCCTCCTGCTAATATTTTAACATGGAATTTAAAACTTGGCTCGATGCTCTGTTTTATCCTAAGGAGACGTTCATTACGGAGAAGGAGAGGGCATCTGTGGGGATGCACTAGATAATGTTGCAGTTGCCGGATTAATAGCAGGTATAGTCTTTGGGCTTATATCTGGACTTCTACTGGGACTTTTTGGGTTTGTGATTGGTATCATGGTATTTCCGGTTATTGTCATCGTCTCATTTTTATTTGAGTCTCTGATTTTGTTTATCCTAGCAAAGATTCTTGGGGGTAAGGGGGATTTTAGTACACATACCTATCTGATATCATTACTCACAGCCCCTTTGGTTGTACTGTCTCTGGTAGGGCTTATCCCAATAATGGGGTGGGTTCTTTACATCCCAATAGCACTTTATTCCCTCCATCCACTTACCATAGCCTTAAGAGAAAGCCACGGGTTTAGTGTAGCAAGGGCTGTTTTAACATGGCTAATACCCTTCATAGTTTTAATTCTAATACGGATTCTATTTATCACGCCTATTTAAGACACAGGTATCACGGTCAAGATATTTTTTTGATAGTCGAGCATATCCTTAGGGGTTGTGTTCGAGGTGTCCATCATACAAGGCGGCACCAACAACACTGCAACTACCAGAATGGTAAGTGTAAGTAACATGATGACAACCAGTAAGAACTCTAGTGTCCTCCAGCCCCGATTTTCCTTTTCTTGCATCATCTGGCCCCTCCGAATCTACATAATATTTTATTGTTGCATTGAATTATTCAATAAAACACATGAAAACAACAGAACCTGAACTGAAATCCTGATAAATAAAAAAATAATAATGAGTAAAAGTAAAATAATGGTAAGAGTAAGAGCAACAGGACGGATGTTCTATTCCAACCAAAAATAGATTATTCCTCTTGAATGTCCTTCTCTTTTTCACCCACAATCCTCTTTGTCATCTTCCCTACGAGATCCTTTTCCGCTTCTATGGTGTCTTTGACAACTTTACTGACAGCGCCAATATGTACTCTTGCATAGACATAATCCCCCTCAGAAATACCCAAACTCTTACACTCCACCTCTCCGAGACGTATTACACCCTCTTCAGCCATATTATCTGTATATATTATCACTCTCGCCTTTTTGTTTTGGAATGCCCCCTCTACAGGTATAAGCTCCAATGTCGCCTCATTCTCGATATCCAACTCCTCAAGGAGCGATTTATTCGCTCTCGCTCTCCCACCACTTGGGACGGATCTCATCTTTACCTTTAATTCAACTCTTTTTTCTTCTTCGTCTACCATTTGTATCACCCTCTTTGTTTTTTCTTTTTAAATTTTTGAGATTATTAGACTTAGACTCACTGGAATTCATATAATACTCCCGGGAATCCAACAATAGTTGTAATACACCATCACATGAACTGCATATCCCATATCTGTTTGATAGACAATTCTCCCGACAAATCCATCTCCCACAGATATTACACTGAACTAGTGAAGAGATCACATAGGATCTCCCACACAGATCACAAAAATACTTACTGAACGATGTTCTGTCTTTATTTGGCTCCTCACCAACCTTACGAACTACCTTAACTGATCCCTTTAGTTCATACAACAGATTTTTCTCTTTTCTTTCTCCAATATCGTTTCTCTTAAGCAATGAATTATAAATATCTTTTATGGACATTTAATCTCTACTTCTCAAGTGCTGTTACCTTCTTATCCAATCCATCCAATTTCTTATTCAATTTTGATCTGTAGTCCTTTAACTTTTCTACACGTTCAACATCCCCATTCATCCGTGGATTCACCTGATTCTTGAATCCCTTGAGACGTGAACCAGTAACAAGCCCCCATTCATCGATGAGTTTCTCAAACCGCATATCTAGATATCTGTCAACATTGCTCTCAACCGGGTTAAGGACAGAGGTATTTTGCCCCACAAACGTTCTATACATCCAGTAAAAAAACAACGCCAATACTACAATAGCTAATAGATATGCCACTACAGTAATAGATACGATAGCATCATCCGGATACATCATCTACATCACCCTCTTTGTTTTTAATTTTTTCACTCTATCATTCAGTGTATTTATCCTTTCCGTCGTCTCTACTGAGTATGAAGAGATTTCACCAACATCCTTGGTTATATCTCTCAATCTTTTCTCTATGTCATTTATATCGTCGCAGTTTGATAGATTCCATTCTGAGATATGCATAGCCATATATTTATCAAGATATGCATCTATTCTCCTTGAAATAATCCCCATATTTATCACCTATATTATTTATTCTTTAATTTTATTTGCTTTTGGATTCCAGTGCCTTGATCTCTTCCTCTAAACTCTTTGTTCTCTTTTCAGATATATCCCTAAACTCCTCTAAATCGCTTATCTTCTTCTCTACCTTAGTAAGATTCGTATCAAATGCGTCTAGGTCGTTCTCAAGAAGTAATCCCCACTCATCTATTATGTTCATCATGTTCGCGTCAAAGTAGGACTCAACAGACTTAAATATCGTCGGAAATTCTAAGAAGGGTTTACGCATATTACTTAGAGATATATTACCTAGAGAATCCCTGATATTATCTCCAAACTTCATATCTACTTCATAATCATCCAGATCCTTGGTTATATTCACCATAGATATCACCCCCTATTTTTATTTTATTTTTTAAATATTCTACTTTCATTTTCTGTGATCTTTTCCATCATCTTTCCCATTTCCTTGAGTTTCATTCCAGAGTCCAATCTCCTCATTCTTGTCTCTACCGCAGTCTCTAACGCAAGAGAATCCCTTTCTAATGTAGCAACATCCTCTGCCACATCCTTTATCTCCTTAAGTTGATCCAATGTCATTAGCATCAACCCTAAGTCACCCTTTCTTCGACCCTGCATGTCCTCAGCTATCAGTTCCAGTTTCTGTTTATCTAACTCCATCTCCAATCTTTTATTTACAGTCTTCATTAGCCTAAACTCTCGCACTATCAGATAGATCACAGCAAATACAAGAACTATAAAGATCATAAACATCATCTGATTCGTGTCTAACCCAGGAATTGAAGTAGAAATATCCGTTATTTTTATCACCTTTTTTTAATTTATAATTATTTATAATTTTGCTTTCTACTTATAAAAACTATAAAAATATTTTGTTGAATATCAATGTAATGAACTTCTGAAAATAAAAATCAACTTAAAAAAGAAAATATTTTAATGTTCTGTGGTACCCAAAAAACCTAAATCTCAACTTCAATCTCCCCGTTAAAGACTTCCTCTGCAGAACCGATCAGATAAACCCTTTTAATCTTTTCTTTGTCGGTTTCCAGCTCTATCGTTACGTCCCCGCCCCTGGCATGAAACAGGATCATGTTTGAATCCGCGACCGTGTTCAAAATTGCACAAACACCTGCCGCACATATTCCCGTCCCACATGCGAGTGTTTCATCCTCAACGCCCCTTTCATACGACCTTATCCTAAATTCATTTCTTCCAACCTTTTGAACGAAATGAACATTGACACCGTTTGAAAATAGATCAAGGTGCCTGATTTTGCTGCCCATATCCTTAACATCGATATCGTCAACGTCTTGGGAAAATACTATGGCGTGGGGATTTCCCATCCCAATAGCAGTGATTTCATATTTTTCTTGGTCAATCTCAATGGTTTCGCCCATGAAATCGGCATCTGGATCCCCCAAAATTCCAATTTCTCCTCTTTTCAGGTGCGGTTTGCCCATATCCACCCTTACCCACTTTACTATTCCATCTACTATATCAAGCCTTGGAATTATGATCCCTGCCAGAGTATCTACCCCGATCTTTTCCTTTTGCACAATTTTTCTTTCGTAGACATATTTGGCGAGACATCTAATGCCGTTGCCACACATCTCCGCCGTTGTTCCATCCGGGTTATAAAACGAGAATTTAACATCTGCAATCTTTGAAGGTTTGATAAAAATTACCCCATCGCTTCCGATACCGAAATGCCTGTTTGAGATTTTATTTACAATCCTTGATTTGTCTTTTTTTGGGATTAAAACATTATCAAATTCATTTATCACTATGAAATCGTTTCCTGTGGCATGCATCTTCGTAAATGGAAGTTTTATTTTCATCGTTTATCTAAATCCACAAATTATCTTATCAGGAATTTTCATTCATTGATTTCCTGTAAAAAACATAGTATACCAGTTTCATAGATTGTATGTATATCTACTCTGTTTTTGAAACGACATACCTAAGCCGTTTAAGTTCTTTGCAGATATCGATTTGTAGTAGTCGATGAAAAGCTGCTTTCACATCAACATCTTCTGGATCTAATCCCCCCTGCTTGCATGATTTTGTCAAACAGACGTTTATCATCCTTTTTTACTTTGTATTCTCCTCCATGACCTCGAATAGCACCAATTTCATTAAGAAACATTAGTTTGGCCCTGCTAATTTTAACGTCTTCTTCCATTTTTATGATTGATTTAACTTTGAT
>DAOVSA010000014.1 GCA_030633635.1 Candidatus Altarchaeota archaeon | reverse complement strand
CGCCGTTTTCCTCAAATGCGAAATCAGCTCCCTGTTTTTGGGTTTCCGCAACGACATCTGCAGCACCAACCTTCGTTTTTATCACCTGGCCGTTATTTTTCTTAACAACCCAGTCGATTAGCGATGATGAACTTATGGGTGTAACGACCTTTTTTGCTTCCATTGCATCTGCAATAACTGCGGCAGTTATATCGCCCATTAAAAATTTCCCCCCGTCACCCACAAATATCGAACGGTCACCATCACCATCCAGTGCAACCCCAAAATCCGCGTTCAGTGATTTCATGACTTTTATCAGGTTGTCCATGGTTTTTTCCGTTGGTTCCGGGTTTCTTCCCGGGAAATATCCATCCGGCTGTGAGTTTATTGTGATGACTTCATAGCCTAACTCTCTCAACACCAGAGGCATTACATTACATTGGGCTCCATGTCCCGGGTCAACAACGACCTTTAAGTCACCTTTAATGCCTGTTTTCAGCAGCATCTCCTTGTACGGACTCACGCAATCAAAGGCATGAATCCTTCCGATATCTCTCCAGTTTGCATATTCTATCTTATTTTTGAAATACATATCCTCTATTTCTTCTTCAATTTTTCCATAGACTTCTGTTCCATCAGATATGAAGAATTTCAGTCCATTTCGCTCTGGAGGGATATGAGAACCGGTGATCATTACTCCTGCATCGAAATCAAAGTTTCTAACTGCGTATTGTAGGGCAGGGGTTGGTGCGATTCCTGAGTCATAGACATCACAACCAACAGCGACCAAACCGGCTGTTACGGCATTTTTCAGCATTGGTGAAGATGTTCTGGTATCTCTTGCGATCAATACCTTTCCTCCGCCAATATAATTTCCCCAGACCGAAGAGATCTTTGTTACAAATTCCGGGGTCAATACCTCGGTTATCAATCCTCTGATTCCTGTTGTGCCGAATAATTTTTTTTGCATTCTGCTGTATTTAATTATTTTAATGTTTGATAATTATTTTAATGTTTGAGGATCCTTAAATATGCTAATATATGCCAACCACGATGATCGATAGGTCACAATACGTCGGTTGCAGTGATTTTTCCATCCATTGGCTTTAATTCCTCCATATCCAATCCCAATTTGTGTTTTATCCCCTGTTTTGTACCTCTCATCATCAATATCTTCTCTATTCTCGGTCCGACCAAAAAGCGATGAGTGCGCCATTTCGGCACTACTTTCCCGTCTAATCCACAATCCTTTGAAATTCTCTGGATGATGACATACGGGCTTAGATGTTCCAGAAAATCTGCTGAAAGTGATGCATACTCTGATTTGCTTATGGGTCTATATTTCCCGTTTTCGTACTCCTTGGCGAGTCTTGTACCTTTCATAACCAATAAAGGATAGAGTTTTATGGCATCAACGCCCAGTGCGGACACAACTCTTGCCTCTTCTACTATTTCAGATGGCGTTTCATATGGTAAACCAATGATAAGAAAGATGAGAGTCAATATCCCCCGTTTGTGTGCCTCTTTAACAACCCTCATGGTTTCTGCAAAACCATGCTGTCTGTTTACTCTCTCTGCCGTGTGATAATGCACAGACTGTTGCCCTATCTCTATCCAGATTTCATATCCTTTCTTCACATACTCGCCCAAGAGATCCAAAACTTCATCAGGAAGACAATCCGGTCTCGTTCCTATACTTAAGCCGATAACATCCTCGTGATCAATAGCTGCGTCAAATATATCCTTTAATTCATTTAATGGTTTGTAAGTGTTCGTACCAAATGCTATATACACCAAAGCTTTCTCTCCTGCACCTTTCTTTTTATAGTACTCCACTTGATCAGAGACCTGGTCCCTCAGATCTCTCGTGATTACTCTTCTAAACGAATCATAAGTGAATTGCCTGGCAAAATCAGGACAAAATATGCACCCTTTACTGCTTAAACGTCCATCCCAATTTGGACAGGTAAAATTGGCGTTCATTGGAACCTTAAATATCTTACAGCCATGAGTTTTTCTGGCATAGATTCCATATTTTGCATAAAGATAACCCTCTTCGTACATCTGATCTATTGCACCCTTATCTATCGCCCTTTCCGTTCTCACACCCTTTATCATACCCCTCATCGTGATGTTTTATCCCATATCATTTATTAATTGGTACCGGATAATATATCCCAATTGATACTGATCAAGGGATCTAATTTAGCATAGAATACGTCTAAAAAGAGAGAATTCCAAAGAATGCCAGTCGATCATAAATCGTTGGAGGTATATTAAGTTCACCGAAGGTAAATTTGGGTGTAGTAGGGTAAACCACATATTCGTTGTTTTTAAATCAAATATTGTTGTTTTTAAATCAAATATTTGGTAGTTTTCACATGATCTGACGTTATAAGTTGATAGAATCAATCATCTAAGAAGAGAATCTCTGAGTGAGATTTCCCACACAATACTTAAGATAATGAGAATTTTTATGTAGAAAAAGACCATCTTTATCTATAAAAGATTTCCACTCCTCTTTAGGGACATTACAAGTCATACTCTCGTCATCGATTATATAGTCGTCATCGATTTTATAGTAAAGAACACACATATTGCCTTTAGGATAAACTTTTATCTCAAGTGTTGCTAACCTTGGTTTATCGACATCAGAGCCCACCCCAATTGTAGTTCCAACTATACTTTGTTCCTTAAACTTCACTGGATTACACTCATAAGCATTCTCAGCAAGACATCTCCAGTCTGATCCGCAATCCACTAATAAGAGATCTGATAACGGAGTTGAAGTAATTAGAAATTCCTTTAATGGCTGTTTATAGTATATACAACCTATTAGAAGTAATAATGTTATTAGTATTATCATATTCCTAAACTTATGGGTGTTTGTTTCCATCGTCTTCTAAATAATATACAGTAGCACAACTCCAGAAATCAGAATTTATGCGGTGAGATATAATCCCCATATTCTTCCCTCGCCTTCTCTAATCTTTGACGCTGCTCTTCTGTCACTTCAAACACTATTTTTGGCATATTTGGAAACTGAGTCTCGAATGTATTTATTACCCTGTCGATCTTGGCCAACTTTTCTGGAACTCTTACCTTGAATTGTTCAATGTAATCCTCCTCGGAATATTCTTTATCGAGTACTTCCTTAAATAATCTCTTAAGATCCTGATATTTGGGTATAAGACCAATAGGCATCTTTATTGCACCAACCTCTTTATGTACCCGGAGTTCCATCCATTTAAACCACACTCTCTTATCGTTTTTATCATTCATGAAATTTCCTTCAGAGTCCTTGAGAAAATAATTTACAGAAAAGATTATAGGGGGGTTCTCCAGGTTATTACCGAAATCCAGGTAATTTTCTATGTATTTATTCAGCGGTATGGAAAGGAAATCTAAATTTGACATAGGATTTAATTTTCTGACACCTTCTTTCCCCAAGGTTGCTGCAGTAGTTTCTGAATCCAACGATAGGCCTTTAGTTATCACCCCATGTGTCCAGTCAAAAGACTCCCTAACCGGCATACAGGTATCAGAATCTCTTCCACCATACACTATTCCGCTCACAAGAACACCTCTGGGATCGTTGATCCTTTGATCTGTATTTTCCAAGAGTTTTAAATCGAGTGTAAACCGGGCATTTTTGTGTGATGGGGGTATTTCACTTCCTTGAGCATCTTTCTTTCCTGAAAACCACTCTCCCGAGTGATTAATACCTTTCTTTGGAATTTCTCCGTCCTTACCAACCCAGTAGACATCTTTTTCATCAGTAACCAAGACATTTGAGAATATAATCTCAGCAGGATTTTGAAGTGCATTCCACAATATGGGATCGTCTTTGGGGTTTATGTCCTCTATTATCCCGAATATTCCCTTTTCCACATTTACTGCACGTACTTCACCATCCGTTTTCCTGAGATAGGCTATGTCATCTCCAACTATACTCTCCCCCCCCCATCATGGAGGTGGAAGTCTTTCCACAAAGTGATGGAAACGCCCCTGTGAAATAAGTCACCCTGTCATCTGGTCCATGTACCCCCAGAATAAGCATGTGCTCTGTTAACCATCCTTCCTTTGATGCTCTATTTATCCCGAGGCGCATTGCCAACTTCTTAAGTCCAATGGTGTTGCCACCATATTGGGTATTTACGCTGTATACAATTTCATCTTCAGTATCGATATATATCCTGCGCTTGTCAACGTTTTTGCTTACCAGTCTCTCGTCCAGTTCTCCCTCACTATGCACGAACTTGAAAAAACGTGCTGACTTTCCCAATCTCTTGAATTCATCGTATCCCGGTCTATAAAGTAAATCCTCGCTGTGAGCTACATAACTGGAATCCGTGAGCTGAACGGCAGGTATAGAGAACTCGGAATTGCTTGGTCCCAGACAAAAGAAGCGCACGTATAACTTGTGACCTCTCATGATATCTTTCAAAATGCCACGGATTTCATCAATCCCCTCTTCTTTATCTATTGTGTTTATGTTGGAGCCCAGATCAACGCCTTTGGGTACCAGGAATTTAGTGTGCTTCTTATCTCTCGCCTGGTCATGATAGCCATCAAAATGAACAGTATGGCCATTTATGGCGAGTTCCTTCTCCTCTCCAGCCTTTATGGCATCCTCTCTAATGTAGCGAATATCATCTGCTGAGTCGGTACCGACAAATACCTCGTCAGGATTACAAAGCTCTATATACTCTGCAACAAATTGATGAAGCTTAGAATTACATATCTCGATGAGTTTTCGATAATCCTCCCCACTCAATCTACTTTTGAGTGTGCTCATGGTTTTTTCATTCATTTTAATTTTTTTCTTGCCCTTCACTATAAGCACTTTATCAAATAAAAAGGAAGAATGATAATCAAAATATTGCGGATTGAGATAAACATTATAAATCTTTTTGGTTCCTGAGTCAATCAATGAATTAAACGAATCGATTGCTATCGCATAATTAAGAGACTAATGAAATCAAAACTGACGTGTGTAACATTTGTGTTTGTATACCCTGCAGAAAGAAATACATACATAAACAAATAAAGACACCGCAGCGTATAGTGTAATGGAAAGCTTACACTTACCCAGTAACTTAAATGATATGATGGTGCAAGAAACTCAATGATATGATGGTGCAAGAAAATAATTCATGACAGTTCCTGTAGGAGCTTTTCTTTCACCCGTATAAACACTTTTTCCATTTTCTCTTCATGTTCATTTGCACATTCCTGTATAATCATATCAATGACCGCCATCTCTCTTGTCTTTTTCATTTTTCGAATGTGATGTTAAACACCCACGTTTATATATTTGGATTTATTATATATATTTGTACTATTAATATATACTTGAGTACATAATAATGTACTATAGTACTTAGTATTTATATCTCGTGATCTAATGCCTAATGAGATGTTTAGGCGGATAAATTTAATACTAAGCGAGGGTGCCTTAGAAATACTTGAAATCTCCAAGGACAGAAAGCCAAAGCACTTCGGAGATTTTAGAGAGCTGAGAAACTCAAGAACAGACAAATGCTTTTCACCCAGTACGATTTCCGCGAGACTCAAGGAACTCGTTGAAATTGGTGCACTGGAAAGGATGATAACCAAGACAGAAGGTGGCAGAGATGTTGTAGGATATAAAATGACTCCTGCCGGATTAATGGCACTTAATATCTCCTATGAATACGAAGAAAAATTGGGTAATGAAGCCAAATTACTCCTACAGAGGACATTAAAAGAACGTTAAATTAATATATCGAAAATATATGTGAAAGGAAAATGTGCCTAAAATGAAAACACGAGAAGTTATGACTACGGGGATTGTAACAATAGAAGCCGATGATTCTGTAGCAGATGCTATGAAAAAAATGCTTGATAGGCGTCTAACCTCCCTTATTGTGGAAGAAGAGGGAGATGCCCATGGGATTATAACCAGAAAAGACATAATAAGCGAAATAATATCAGAGAGAAAAGATCCAAAAAAGGTAAAAGTTGCTGAAATAATGTCAAAGCCCTTACTGATTGTTTCTCCAGACTTAGACACGAAATATATCGCCAGATTGATGGCACAAACAAATGTAAGAAGATTTGGAGTTATCGAGGAGGGCAAACTTATCGGGGTGATCTCGAATAGCGACGTCTTAAGGGCAGAAACGCTGAGAATAGTTGAGTAAATAGTTAAATTAAACGACAAGAATTTTCATAGCAAATTCTTGTTACCTCATTAGAAGTGCTATGCTTTTTCAGTACGGTAAAAAAATTAAGAAAAAGGAGATTAGTTATCCCCTCATCATTTTAAGCATCTTTGAGAGTTCTAATTCCTGGTTTGATAGATCCAACATTAGAGTGTGGGCTTCTTTACATTTTGGACATATAACAGTTATTTCCAGCATATCTTTACCCTCTTGAGGTATACTGGCTGCATGTTCAAACTCCTCTTCGCATTTTTTACACCTAAAGACGAAGTTCCTGTAAAAATCTCTTTCCCTTGCTTTTTCCCCTTTTCTTTCAACCTGTAACTCCTCTTTTATCTCCTTTACCATCTCTGTATCTTCTGATTTTTCTTTTATTTCTTCTTTGGGCTCTGTTGTCGATTTTTGCACTTCTTTGGGCTTTTCTTCCCCGATATCCTTATATTCCTTTTTAGATGCCTTTTTCTTCTTATTTTGAGTCATTTTCACCACCCGATATTTATGTCGTTTATTGATTATTATTATTATCTAATACATTACTAAAATATTTTTATATAAATGAATGTGGGTATCCGGAATAGAGAAGCCCACGCGTCCATATTAAAAATGAGGATAGACCGAAAGAAATGCTGTTATTGCGGTGGATGTGTTGGTGCATGCCCACTGAACGCTTTGGAACTTTGGGAAACAGAATTGGTTGTAGATGAGGACAAGTGTACTGATTGTGGTATATGTGTAAAATGTTGCCCTGTTGGGGCGATAGAAGCGGATTAAAATGAAAATTAAGGATAACGTGGATGTTTTAGTCGTGGGGGCGGGACCTGCTGGTAGTATAGCTGCAAGGGTCTTGGCTGAGAATAACGTGGATGTTTTAGTTCTGGACAAAAAACAGGAGATAGGAACGCCTAAAAGGTGCGCGGAGGGAATACATTCCAATGTGCTAGACACAGTTGGACTAAAACCTGATCCGCTATGGGTAGTAAATGAAACTCTCGGAGCAATTATATATTCTCCCAGTGAAAAGAAGGTGGAAATAAATTTCAATGATGTCGGAATTGGGGGATATATTCTCGAGAGAAAGATCTTCGAAAAGCATCTGGCAATAGATGCTATAACCTCCGGGGCGAGATATGCAATAAAAACGATGGCACTGGGTGTCATAAAAGAGAACGGCAAGATAACAGGAGTTAAGGCAGAGCACATGGGCGAAGAGATCAAGATCAGATCCAAGATAGTCATTGCCGCTGACGGTGTAGACTCAAAAATTGCCAAATCCGCTGGTTTAAACACTACAAATAGACTGGAGGATTATGAATCCGGATTCCAGTATGAAATGGCGGGGTTAAAAAATATTAATTTCAAATATCTTCACCTATTTTTTGGAAGTGAGGTGGCACCTATCGGTTATGTGTGGATATTTCCAAAGATTAAAAATACAGCAAATGTTGGCGTCGGTATATTAAGCAGCAGATCAACACCAGAAAAAAATGCAAAATATTATCTGGATAAATTCATAGAAGATCATCCCGATATTTTTGAAGACGCAAGTCCCATAGAGATAAATGCCGGTGGTGTTCCGGTAAGTTCATCAATCGATACCTTTGTAATGGATGGATTAATGGTTGTGGGTGATGCCGCACAAATTGTAAATCCACTACACGGTGGTGGAATCAGACTAGCAATGAATTCTGCGAAAATTGCTGCAGAAGTCTCTGTAAATGCCTTAAAGGAGAATGACTTCTCCAGCTCCAGACTTTACGAGTATGAAAGGATCTGGGAGGAAACCGATGGCGTAAGGGTGAAGAAATTACTAAAAGTCAGAGCTTTTTTAGAAAAATTAAATGACAAGGATTTTGAACGACTTGCAGATATACTGGGGGCAAAAGACATAATAAACCTGAGTAATGCAAATTATAAATTCTTATTCAGACTGCTACTCACAAAGGCACCAAAACTATTACCGCTTGCCAAAAAATTTTTGGTCTAATCTTTTTTATTTTATGGTAATATAAAAATCTTTAATGTCTAAAAATGCCAATCCATCCCATAGAAACCCGTTACGGAAGAGAAGAAGTAAAAGGAATCTTTGATGAGGAAAATAAACTGCAAAAGTTACTCGATGTAGAGGCAGCACTGGCAAGAGCACATGCCAAGGTTGGAAATATCCCAAAAGAGGATGCCGCAGGGATTTCGGCCAAAGCGAACACTCAATGGGTGAAACTCTCAAGGGTTCAGGAAATCGAAAGAGAGATAAATCATGATTTGATGGCCGTAGTCAAAGCATTAACCGAGCAATGTGGTTCATCCGGGAGATATATCCATTTAGGGGCCACAAGCAACGATATTCTGGATACTGCATTGGCATTGCAGCTTAAGGAATATTTTGGGTATCTGTCAGATGACTTAAAAAAATTAAAGCAAATTCTCTTAAAATTAACGAAAGAACATAAAAAAACGATCTGTATCGGCAGAACCCACGGACAGCACGCCGTACCAACAACGTATGGTCTTAAATTTGCTATTTATGCGTGTGAAGTACAGAGACATATCGACAGGTTGGAAGAATGTAAGAAAAGGATTCTGGTCGGTCAAATGACGGGGGCCGTTGGAACCCAGGCCGCGTTTGGTGAAAAAGGGATAGAAATCCAAAAAGCGGTGATGGAGGATCTCGGTTTAGATCCTGTAATGGTTTCCAACCAGCTAATCCAGAGGGAAAGGCACGCGGAATTTCTTTTATTGCTCGCTTTGATCGCTCAAAGCCTGAATAAATTCGCAATTGAGATCAGAAATCTTCAAAGAACCGAAATTAGTGAAATTTTCGAGGAATTCAAGGGTGAACAGGTGGGTTCATCGACGATGCCCCAGAAGAGAAATCCAATTCATGCCGAAAGGGTCTGCGGTATAGCCCGGGTGATTAAAGCCAATGCAATTGCATCTCTCGATAACATTCCACTCTGGCACGAGCGTGATCTGACGAACTCCTCCTGTGAAAGGATCATAATCCCTGAATCATGCATCCTTACCGACTATATTCTGAATTTTATGATTCACTTGTTTGAAAATCTAAGGTTTAATTATGAAAAAATCGAACAGAATATTAATCTGACCAGGGGGCTGGCACTGGCAGAAT
>DAOVSA010000130.1 GCA_030633635.1 Candidatus Altarchaeota archaeon | reverse complement strand
CAGCGGTTCATATTGATGGAACTGCAAGACCCCAGACGGTAGAGCAGGAGACAAATCCTCGTTACCGGGAAATGATCAACGAATTTCGAAAAATAACTGGAGTACCTGTCGTATTAAATACAAGTTTCAATGTCGCAGGACAACCCATAGTGTGTTCACCACGAGATGCGATTTCAACCTTCTTTATGTGCGGAATGGATTATTTAGCAATAGGGGATTATCTAATTTCAAAAGAATAGGGGAGAAATTATGGATTTGGTTACATATTACAACCAGTATTGGCTGGATAATGACGACTCCGTTGATTACAGACGACTGCAGTTGATTATAGACCATATTAGTCCAAGCGATAAGATTTTGGATGTTGATTGTGGACCAGGAATGTTGTCAATGAAATTGAAGGAAAAAGGCGCAATTGTAAAGGGAACAGATATCTCCGCTGTTGCAGTGGAAAGAGCCAGGAAAAAAGGTCTTGATGCAGTCCAAGTTGATTTAGATACAGAGGTATTACCTTTCGAAGACAATTACTTTGATTGCGTAATCTCGGATTCATCCATAGAACATCTATTTTATTATGAAAAAGCAATTAAGGAATGTGTAAGGGTAACACGGCTTGGTGGAAAGTTTATTTTATTAACTCCGAATATTGGACATTGGAGATATAGACTCTGGCTTTTGTTTGGAAGATTTCCTTATATCAAAAATTCCCCATCGGATATCACACATCTACGTTTTATGACAATATACGAAGTAAAAAAAATCTGCCAGCAATATGGAATGACGATTAAGAAATTAGATGGAAGTGCGAGTTTATGGGTTAAAGGACTTTATCCTAGAATTTTCAGAGCGCCAATTATTAAACAAATATACACTAAATTTGCACGAAAATTCCCTTCATTATTCGCCAGAGACTTTATATTAATCTGTGAGAAAACACTTAGTTAGATTTTCTTTTATAATTTGCTATACGCCATGTGCCCCAAGTAAAAATACTTTGAAAGGTGATCTAAAATATGAGGATATATATGAGTGTACCGAGCAAAATTCATAATATCCAGTTGGTGCAAATCCAACCTGAGGAAAGGTTAGGGAGGTTCTTCTGAAGAGCCGGATGAGGGAAAACCTAAAGTCCGGTTCTGTGAGGGGGCTCATAGCAGCTTCCAGGAGGAGGTGGCTATGAACTCTACTCGACATACGTAAAGAATCTTTATCTGACAGATGGATATATCATTAAACACCCTTCACTTCATGAAGAAGACTCACCTTGGGAAGTTAGCAAGATTAGACACTAGTCTGAAGGAATTTAGAACCTCCTACATAGAGTAAATCCCATAAACTCTTTTCGGTCTCCATCTTAAATAATAAAGCCTTTTAAATATATACAGCCTAAGTTAGTGGATTATAATGTACAATGGACTTAAAAAAAATTTATGACAAAAAATGGCGAAAAAAAGGGGATGATATCGATCACAGTAAACTGGATCTCGTGGTTGAAAAAGTGAGCCCTAACGGAAAAGTACTTGATGTTGGTGGGCACATAGGGATACTTGCGAAAAAAATACTGGATAGAGGAGCAGATGTAACATTAACAGACATATCCCGGGTTGCCTTGGAACGGGCTAAAAAAAGAGGTATAGAGAATACTGTGCAAGTGGATTTGGACGAAAAACCCCTGCCTTTTGAAGACAACAGCTTCGATACAGTGATATCATGTTCTTCCATAGAACACATATTTTATCCTCAAAGGATGATAAAAGAATCCAGTAGAGTCCTGAAACCAGGAGGTAAATTTATTCTACTAGTGCCTAACATAGGGCACTTGAGATTCAGGTTATGGCTTCTCATGGGGAGATTTCCCTACATAGTTGATACTCCCACAGATGAAGAACACATAAGGTTTATGACAGTCTACGAAGCTAAAAAGATGTGTTCTATTGAGGGTTTGAAACCTGAAGCTTTGGATGGGAGTGCAGGACTGTGGGTTAAGGGACTTTATCCTGTTTTTTTCAGACTTAAATATATAAGGTTCTTTTACACTATCTTAGCTAGACACTACCCTTCTCTATTTTCACGTAGCTTTATTTTAGTCTGCAGGAAACAAAAATGACACGTATCCTATCTTCACTCAGGTCCAGAGAGGATATGCTGAGGAAGTACATCTACTATAAAACCAAGAGAACTAACTTACCTTTTTATCCGGACAGACTCTACATCGAATCAACAAATAAATGCAATCTCAAATGTTTAATGTGTCCGACCGGGAGGGGCGATATGAAACGACCAAAAGGGGTAATGGATTTTAATCTCTTTAAAAGGATAATCGACGAGATGGGTCCCCACGTTAAGGTGGTAGTGTTACATATCTGGGGTGAACCCCTCATTGATGAAAAAATCTTCGATAGGATAAAATACGCAAAAAAATACAACGTCATAACAGAATTATCCACTAACATAACCCTATTGGACAATGAAAAGACTGAAAAGATTATTGATTCAGGCCTCGATGCCATCTATCTCTGTTTAGACGGGGTTACAAAGGAAACCTACGAGAATGTCAGGCGTGGCGCTAATTTTGAGACAGTAACTGGAAACATCAAACATTTCCTAAAAGAGAAAAAGAGGAGAGATCTAAGGACTCCTTATGTTAATCTCCAGATCGTTGACATGAAGGCAACACACGAAGAAATAGCGGCATTCAAGAAGGGATGGAAAATTCCCGAAGTAGATAACGTCAATATAAAGACTCTTGATACCTGGGGAGGGCAGATAAAAGAAATCTCCGATCAAGAAACAGTTAATAAAATGCTGCCTGAGAAACGCTTTCCCTGTCCCAACCTATGGTATCACACGCACATATACTGGGATGGTACGCTCGTGTGCTGTGACAGAGATTTT
>DAOVSA010000092.1 GCA_030633635.1 Candidatus Altarchaeota archaeon | reverse complement strand
CCTCGCCAAGCCAGCCCAGACTGAAGTTTCTGGCATTGTCTGGCCAGTGTTCATTCTTGGTGATCCATTTCTTCAATCTACCCTCAAATTCACTCAGTTTGAAAAACCAGTGCTCTGTATCTTTTTCTTCCGGTGTTCCATGGCATATTATACAGTAAGGATTTTTCAGTTCATGTGGTTCCAGTTGTTTGCCACATGCCTCACATTGATCCCCTCTTTCATCTTCACTGCTACAATAAGGGCATGTCCCATGAACATAGCGATCGGGTAGAAATCTCTTACAATCCGGGCAGTATGGTCTTTCAACTACTTTTTTATAGATAAATCCTTCATTTAATATCTTCAAGAAAAAATCCTGAGATGTTTTATGGTGTAGCTCTTTGCTGGTTCTGGAAAAATTATCAAAACTTATTCCGAGGTCCAAAAAGGCATCCTTGATCATTTTGTAGTATTTATCAACCACCTCCTTTGGCGTAATTCCTTCCTGCTCGGCAGTTACGACAATTGGAGTACCATGCTCATCGGTTCCGCAAATGTAGACCACATCATTGCCTTTGAGCCTGTGATATCTCGTATAGACATCTGCCGGGATATACGCTCCAATGGCATGTCCTACATGTAATGGACCATTTGCATAGGGTAATGCGGAGGTAACCAATATTTTTTCAGAGGTGCCCTCTACTTTTTCGCCTTTCATTTTTCAAAATTCGCGCTGAACCACAAAATTCGCGATGTCTCCCAGATCGTCCCTGGACTTGGAATCCGGGATCTTTTTTAGCGCCAGGTGTGCATTTTTTATCAATTGTTTTACTTTGTCCTCGCAGTAATCTACCGCCCCACACTCGTACAATAATTCTATCGCGCGCCCAACTTCCTGTTTGGATTTTTCTTTTTTATTTAAAATTTCGATTAAATTCTCTGATTTAGGAGATTTTGATATCGCTACAACTATGAGCAAGGTCTTTTTCCCCTCGATTATATCACTTCCTACTGGTTTTCCAAGTTTATCTTCGTCTGCGGTAATGTCTAAGATATCATCCCAAATCTGAAACGCCAACCCGAGGTTTATACCATAATCTGCGAGTGCATTTACCTGATCTTTTGTTCCATTGCCCAAAATAGCACCGGATCTGGTGGCTGCCGCAAATAATGAAGCGGTCTTTTTTTGTATCATCTCCATGTACTCTTCCTCTGAGACGACATCCCTGTCCGCAAATTCCATGTCTAATTCCTGACCCTCACATATTTCAGAGGTCGTTTTACCCAACAGGGGTGCAATCTCTGGATTACAGATTTCAAACGCCTTTGAAAACAACAAATCTCCCGCCAGTATTGCCGTAGATTCTCCATAAACTGTATGAACCGCGGGAAAGCCTCTTCTAAGTTCATCCCGATCCATTATATCGTCGTGGATTAGAGTGAATGTATGAATTAACTCTATTGAAACCGCAGTCGGTAAAGCACTCTTGAAATCTCCACCAACGGATTCACAGGATAATAAACAAAGCAAAGGTCTCATACGTTTCCCCCCGGCCTTTGTTAAGTGATTTGATGCATTATACAGCTTTTTTGGTTCTTTATCCTCAAGTAACCTCTGAATTTCTAAGTCAATCCTCGTAAATCTATCTTCAAATTTTGAGAAGTCCATTTTTTTAGAGATTATGGATTTTACTTTTCATCTTTACGTTTCTTTTAAAAATATTGATTTAAATTTATCCCAATATGATTTCTTCGTTGGTTTAACCTCTTCTTTCAGGAATATTGGCTTTATCTTATCGATCATACCGGGTTCTAGTTCTTTTTTCGGTGTAAATCTGGCAGCGTCGTAATGTCTGCTCTTCCTCGTCCTGATATCTACGGTAATTGGTTGTTCCACACACTCCCCGACAACTAGGGCGTGACCAACGGAAAGTTGTCTGATGTCATTTTCCATTCCCGGAGTGAACCCCTCGATGGATTGTCCTATAGCCCTCAAATCGTTTGGGTTGGTGATTTTTAAAATAATCTGGGTGTTGCATTGCGACAAAACATTTTTATCAACCCTTGCCGGTCTTTGACTGACAACCCCAAGATGAAATCCAAATTTTCTTCCCTCCGATGCTACTGTCCTTAGTATGTTGGAGGACATCGCTTCCCCAAAGCCACGTTCCGGACAGAAGTTATGCGCCTCCTCGATCAAAAAGAATAAATTGGGTATTTTATTCAATTTTTTGGCCTCAAATAAATCCCTTGCAATTTTCGTGACCACCAGTTGTTGTATCTTTGGCTCCAGTCCCTTTAGATTTATTATGGATGCATGGCCTTTTTTTACCAGTTCTTCCTCGGTTACCGCTTTTCCCTCAAAGATGCCAGAATCTCTCAATGTTTCCAGACCATTAATGACTTTCCACTTGGTCCTTCTATCATCCATCCGCACCACATTGATCAAATCCTGAATCGAGTACTCCTTACCTTCCAGTCTTTTTAGTGAATCATAAACTATTGATTTTTGCACATCGTTTAACCGCATGGGCATTATCTCGATCAGTTCATACAGAGTGAATCTTGGCTGTATAGCCAATTTCTTCGCGTCCGGGTTCACCACGATGTCCGGACTGTATTCAGTTACCTTATTTGCATAAGTTTTCGGTTTGATTTCATACTTCTCCATGGACTCTAAATCATCATTTTCATAGTTTAAACTGGAATATTCGCCATGAGGATCAATAATGATGATCGGAATGCCCTTATCGAGTAATTCTTCCAATAATACGGCAACCGTATAACTTTTACCGGCTCCAGTTTTTGCGAGTACCGAGATATGCTTGTTGATGGTCTTGTGCACATCCAAATAAACGGTTAAATTGTGTCCTTCCAGCAGACCAAGATAGATATTGTTGGTTTTTGATTTTTTTAACCCCAAAATCTGTCTAATAAGTTTTCGATCACCAAGATAAACCCGTTCTTCTGGCTTAAATGGTATCTTAGGTACCAAAATACTTTTCTCCCCCTTATATGCTATGGCATGAGCTTTTGCAAGTGTAATTTCCTGATCTTCCGCACTGATATACCGCCTTATAGTGTCTATTTTTGACAGGACCCAACCATACTGCTCATGATCAATCTTTACATAACTTCCTCTCTCTATGTTTGGATTGATCAATAAAATCTCAAATTCTGTTGGTTTAACCTCTCCATAGATCGTTCCTATCAGTTGCATCCTTAATGATTTGATTTAGGGTATTTTAAATGTTCTATGTAATTTATAGGCTATTTGTGCCTATAAATACGATCTCATTGTGCGAATCATCAATTTTTTACTCAGAACCAGTTTGGAATCGATGATCCAATTCTGGATAGATCTCGTAGGGGCCATCTTTCCTAACATCTGTCTTTAATCCAGATGCCCTTATTATGGGACCCGTTGCTCCCAACCGGATGGCATCCTCTAAGCTTAGGGTACCGACACCCTTAGTTCTCGGTAGAATTGTCGTTTTCTCAAATTTTCACATTTCTGTAACATTCCCTCCATTTTCTCTAAAACCTTTCTTATCCTTTCCTCGGCCGACTCCGGTAAATCCCTTCTTACACCTCCAAGGCAGGTTATTTCACAAACACCACAACCTGTACATTTATCTTCATCTATCCACGGCATTTTTCACCCCTTAAGACCTCCAATCTCTTCCATAGTTTTTTCTGCAACTGTTTTCTCTTTATTAAAATGCTTTTCAATTCTCTTGAGAAATCCTCTTCTATCCT
>DAOVSA010000088.1 GCA_030633635.1 Candidatus Altarchaeota archaeon | reverse complement strand
GGAATAAGACCGATAGCGAGAAGAATCATCATAGAACTTTTACTTATATCCGGTATAAACCCAAAAGTACTTACATATACAAATCCGAATATACCCACTATTATCCCGATTACAATTCCCAGGATTATTGAAAGTTTATAATGTCCTAATTTCATTTTATATAACCCTTTACAATCTATCAACATCCCATGTAGATCACAATAGTTCATTCTATCAACCCCCTCAAATTACCCACCAATTCCTCCTCTGATTTAATGGTTGAAATGATCAATGGAATCTTCTCGAGCATTGAAATCTTTATTGCCAGTTTATCTACCGATTGAGGGTTTAATCCATGTAACACCACCAAACTTGGCCGGGGTTTAGCTATCCTGAGGGCAACCATTGGAGACCTACCTGTATGGACTTTCGTAAATATCAAAGCTCTCTGGGTTGTCGTACCATAAATCTCCGCGAAATCATCCTTTGAGAACTCTAATATCGCTTTAATACTATCTATAATAGTATAACCACATATATCCCGATCTATTAACCCTTTGTTCGAAACAACACGTCCCTGTACTGATTTTACTAATTTTTTAGCACTCATGGGGCTCAAAAATTCCTTCACATCCAATATGGCATCTGATTTGGGTATTGAAAATTTCTTGGTGGTTTGTTCCCCTTTTTTAACATCCAATGCGATTAATGCTTCGACCCATCGCCGGATAAAAACAATTCCTGGGGATTTTCTCGCACCAGATTCGTAGTCGGAGATGACAGATGGTGATATCTCAAGAAATCGAGCCAATTCCACCTGAGTTAGACCAAAAACCTCACGCCATTTCCTTAATGTGAGGGCAGGATTATCTGAAATCGTTATTTCTCCCGCAATATTTCTTGCCAAGAGTTTGTTTGATGACA
This sequence comes from Candidatus Altarchaeota archaeon, assembly GCA_030633635.1. Lineage (GTDB taxonomy): Archaea > Altiarchaeota > Altiarchaeia > IMC4 > DAOVSA01 > DAOVSA01. Next base: position 2,911 of record DAOVSA010000088.1, on the reverse strand, counting down.
TAGTCAGAACTTTGGGTTTGTTATATAAATATATCGGGGGTTTAAATACGACGATTGTCGATAATCTAAAAATTTATTCAAAATTGATTCAAGTTATTAGTCAATAGTCAATTAAATAAATTAGATAAACGATGAAACTCAACACAGATTTCCACATTCACTCGAAATACAGTGGCGGAACCTCCAAACGTATGGAATTGCCGATAATTGCAAGATACGCCGGCTTAAAAGGGCTCGATTTAGTTGGAACCGGGGATTCACTGCATAAAGAATGGCTAAGGCATATCAAACACGAACTTGTGAAGGTAAATGACGGGATTTATTCCATCGGATCGACAAATTTTTTGGTTACAACAGAGGTAGAGGATGCAAAAAGAGTGCATCATCTGATTCTTTTCCCTTCGATATCATCCGCAGAGGATTTAAGAGAAAGATTCAAGGGACATTCTTCAAATATCGATAAAGATGGTCGTCCCCACCTGAATCTGAACGGAGAAAGCATCGTCGATTATGTAAGAGATGTTGATGCGATGATTGGACCGGCACACGCTTTTACACCATGGACCGCCATTTACAAGGAATACGACTCACTTTCGGGATGTTACGGCGATAATCTGAAACACATAAAATTTCTTGAATTGGGGCTGAGTGCCGACACCTGCATGGCGGATAGAATCCCGGAACTTAAGGATTTGACCTATATGTCCAATTCGGACTGCCACTCTCCGCTGCCAAACAGACTTGGGCGAGAATTTAATCGCATCGTGGTTGAGGAACTAAATTTCAATGAAATCAAGAGATCAATAATAGAACATAAATTCAAATTGAATGTTGGTTTGAATCCAAAAGAGGGCAAATACCACATAACGGCATGCAGCAGATGTTATCTAAAATTCAAACTCAAAGATGCTATTGGATTGAAATGGCGATGTCCGGAATGCAAGGGCAGAATAAAGAAAGGGGTTAATGACAGAATAAACGAACTTGCATGTCGGGATGAACCAAAACATCCGGGGCATAGACCCCCTTACATTCATATCCTTCCACTGGCAGAAGTCATTTCCCTGGCTACCGGAATACGTACCTTAAGCAGTAAGACGATACAGAACAGATGGCATAATCTGGTTGAGGCAATGAAGAGTGAAATTAACGTGTTAATCGATTCCGATATCGAAGAAATTAAAAAAATCGATCCCGAAGTTGGCCGAATAATTGAAAAATTCAGAACCAATCGAATAAGATATATCACCGGAGGTGGCGGGAAGTATGGACAGCCAACGCTAAAAAATGCTGAAGATAGATATTGGGGCTATGGACAGAGTTCTCTGGGCGATTTTTGAAAAATGATATTTGAAACCAAACCATCCGCTTTGAAGAGGTATTTTGAGATTTTGGATGGTAAAAAAACCGCCAGATATCTGATATGCAAGAGCATAGAAGTCAGTGAAAATCTGAACCTCGATGATGATGAATTATGGAAGATCCATGACGACAAAATGGGCGAATTTTACACCGGTTTGGATGGGAATGTGGGGGAAACGCAAAGAGTTTCGTTATTGGATCTAAAAATCGAATTAGCGAAAAGGATCATGAAAAATTGTCATTTTTGTGAGCGCAGATGTGGAGTAAATCGTCTGGATGGAAAGAAAGGTTATTGCGGTGTTACAGATTCCAGAGTTGCATCGGAATTCATGCATTACGGTGAGGAGCAGGAATTAGTGCCTTCATATACCGTATTCTTCTCTGGATGTACTTTTTCCTGCGTATATTGTCAGAACTGGGACATCAGCCAAAATCCGGATTCGGGAGTATACGCCAAGCCGGAAATTCTGGCAAGGATAATAGAAATGAGAAAAGAAAAGGGAGCCAAAAATACAAACTGGGTCGGAGGTGATCCAACACCAAATCTGGCATATATTCTGGAAACGTTGAAGCATTGTGATGTAAATATTGCGCAACTCTGGAATTCAAACATGTATCTGACATTAGATGCCTTAAAATTGTTGGATGGAATAATTGATATCTATCTGACAGATTTTAAATATGGAAACAATGAATGTGCGTTTCGGCTATCGAATGTCAGGGAGTACTGGGGGATCATAACGAGAAATCATCATATTGCAAGAAAACAGGGAGAAATGATAATAAGACATCTGGTTCTACCGAATCATTTTGAATGTTGTACCAAACCGATCCTGGAATGGATAGCAAAAAATTTGGATGATATCAGGATGAATGTTATGGATCAATATCGCCCAGAGTATAAAGCGGGGAATTATGAAGACATAAATAGGAGATTAACTAGGGAAGAATTTATAAAGGCTTATGAATTTTCTAAAAGATTGGGGTTGAAACCATGAGATAAGTAGTATTTGATGTTTCAATCCCTGTTTTACTGGATCTGCCTTTCAAATGTGTGTGGACGGAACTTCATGCACCCTGTTGGACGCAGGGTGATTAAAGACAGTGTACCCTCATATTATGGCATTGCAAAGTTGTTTGAGCCGCAGAAAGGTATTATGATAAGGATAAGGTTCTAAAAGCAAAGAAAAAATCATTAGTTTCATTAAAAAAATATTTTCATTTTAAATGAACTACCAAATAAACTACCGGTAATTCTATGTCCTACAGAGGTCTTTCAAGGTCCTGAATACCGACTCTTTATCCATGAAAAAGGCATCACGGTTTCTGTTCTTTTGGCTTGTCGGGTGTTTTTTTCATAGGCAGCGGCGCTACTCCTGCAACGTCGCTGATAACATTCATTATATTGCTTCTTGAATCTATCACGTATTTCGAGCCTTTTTCAAGGGACTGGGCAGTAGTTTCAAGTTTCTTGTATATCTGCGCTTCATTCTTGAAATACTTGTTAATTGATTCATTTACAACCTGTATCTCGTTTGCCCTGGCCGAT
>DAOVSA010000171.1 GCA_030633635.1 Candidatus Altarchaeota archaeon | reverse complement strand
TATACTGACGGTTATTTTGGTTTGAAAACGTTTACAGATGTATTCATGCCGCAGCCAAGTAATGATCTGAAGAGAAGGGTTAAACTAGCACCTAATGGTACTACAGATAATCTAAAGAAGATAGAGGACGAATTAAATGACTTGGCAGATATCAGATTACTTTTGCATACTCAGCCCCGACTAACAGGATTATCAAAAAAAGTCCCGGATATAGTGGAAGTTGGAGTCGGGGGTAATATCGAGGATAAATTTAAATTTTGTTCCCATATCCTTGGAAAGGAAATATCTGTTACTGACGTATTCAATGAAAAATCCATGGTAGATGTAACCGCAGTTACGAAGGGTAAAGGATTTCAGGGCGTGGTTAAAAGGTGGGGTAATACGATTCAGCCCAGAAAATCGTCTAAAGGCCGCAGGCACATGGGTACTGGAGGTGCCTGGACTCCGGCACGAAAATTGTGGAGAGAACCACTCCCCGGGCAGATGGGTTATCACACACGAACAGAATACAATAAGATAATCCTAAAGATTGGAAAAGGCGATGAAATAACTCCAAAGGGAGGATTTTTGATGTATGGATTGGTCAAAGGGGATTATGTAATGCTGGCTGGCTCTGTTCCCGGGCCAAGAAAGAGATCAATCTGGCTGATCAATCCAAGACGTCCAAAAGGAGATGTAAACTTCGAGATAACACACATAAATCTTGCATCAAAGCAGGGGGTGTGAAATACTTTCATATACGATGAAAAATGAGTGAGAAAATAAACGTTTATTCACTAAAATGCGAAGTCAAGGGTAAAGTTCAAGTACCAGATGTGTTCGACACAGAATATCGACCGGATCTAATTCAGAAGGCCGTAGTGTCGATGCAAGCAAATAAACGACAGGTTTATGGGAGCAATGAACGGGCAGGTTTACAGACTAGTGCAGATTACTTTGGTAGGAGAAGAGGAACCTACAGACAAACCATAAATCGGGGACAATCGAGACTTCCAAGGGAAAAACCAGGGGGTGGAGGTTTGGGTAAAGTGCGGAAGGTTCCGCAATCTCTTGGTGGCAGAAGAGCACATCCACCGAAGAAAAAAAACTGGATAAAGAGGATAAATAATAAAGAATATCTTTATGCCTTGGAATCGGCGATTGCAGCGACAAATAATGTTGAACTCCTTACTAAAAGGGGGCATATCCCTCCAAATCTATCTCTTCCATTAATAATAGAGGATTCTTTTGAATCATTAAATAAAACGAAGGATGTAATTACTATACTCACAAAACTTGAATTGAGTAACGATCTTGAGCGGGCAAAAAAGAAGCAAGTTCGAAGTGCATTGATCATCACAAATGAAGACGGAGGTATAGTGCGTGCAAGCAGGAACATTCCGGGTGTTGATACCGTCAGATTAGATGATTTAGATGTGGAGTTACTTGCTCCGGGGACCCATGCCGGAAGATTGACATTATGGACCCAGAAAGCTATTGAGAAATTATCTAACACGAAATTTGAAAATGAATGAGTATAAGGTGTTATTATATCCATTAATGGGAGAAAAAGCAACCATATTAAGAGAAGAAGAAAATAAATTAACATTCATAGTTGATAAAAATTCAAGCAAAGAACAGATAAAAAAAGCGATCGAAACGCTGTATGGGCTTAAGGTTGTTAAGGTTAATACGATAATCGCAACAAAAGGCAAAAAGAAAGCACATATCAAGTTATCGGAGAAACATTCTGCAGAGGAAATCGCATCACACTTTGGTGTGTTATAGTCTCTGTTTGATTAAATATTATGTATAGATCAAAATGGGTAAACGGTTGATACCACAACGGAGGGGAAAAGGCACCCCAAGGTACAGATCACCATCACATAGATTTAAGGGGGATATCACTTACCCCGCATATCGGAAGTACAGTGGGATTGGCGGGCAGGTTATTGAGTTAGTGCATGATCCAGGAAGATCTGCGCCACTCGCCAGAATCTTATTGGAAGACTTCGAGGAGATCTTGATGATCGCCCCGGAGGGATTGCACGTTGGTCAGTGGATTGGAATCGGGGATAATGCCGCTATGAAACCGGGAAATGTTCTTCCAATGAGG
>DAOVSA010000166.1 GCA_030633635.1 Candidatus Altarchaeota archaeon | reverse complement strand
TTTCCTTTCCTTCTTGCTCAATATAAGTCTTCGGGAAATTTTTTCAAGTTCTTTCCCACCGTAAAGAAGACCGAGTAAAAATACCTGCCATTCTTCTATCCTGCAGTCAAAGTCTCGCCTCACTTCAGGAAGGAACCTTCCAATACGGCGTAAGAGTGCTGATTTTTCGTGACCGAACTTCAATCCCCGATGGATACATTTCAATACGCCAAAATCTGCCATCTTCTTTATGACTCCCGGTTGGTCATTCTCATTTAGCAGGAGATATATCTCGTTTCTAATCCTTTCGCCGCTCAGCTTATCACACATGTTGTGGTCAATTGCATCCTTCATCAATCTACATGTCGCAGGCTCAATTCTGAACCCGAATCTGTGGGCGAATCTCACCGCACGGAAGATACGGGTTGGGTCATCCACAAGACTCAAATCATGCAAAACCCGGATTACACCTTTCCTTATATCATTTTCACCATTAAACAAATCAACCAGCCGTCCAAAATGTGCGCGATTTAACCTGATAGCAAGTGCATTGATTGTGAAATCTCTGCGAAGAAGGTCCTCCCGGATTGAATCCGCTTCGACCTCGGGAAGAGCCGCAGGACGGCGATAAAGTTCCTTCCTTGAAGTTGCAACATCAATACGCATGCCCTCATTCAGGAAAATGGTCGCTGTCCCGAATTTTTGGTGTTCCACTACCTTCCCCTGCTTTTTCTCCGCAAAACAGCCTGCATAGGCAACTCCGTTTCCTTCAACGGTTAGGTCAATATCAAAAATCTTAATCCCGAGTAAAAGGTCTCTCACAAACCCGCCAACAGCATAAACCGGAAACCTTAGCTCATCCCCGATACTGCCTGCCAGCTTCAAAAGTTCAATGACATCCTTCGTCTGCTCCGATTCTATTTTAGATGCAAGATTTTTCATTATCAAATTTCCTATCCGCGGGGATGATACCTCGCATGTATTCTTTTGAGACGTGCTCTATCAACATGAGTATAGACCTGCGTTGTGGAGATACTCGCATGACCCAGCATTTCCTGGACTGAGCGCAGATCCGCTCCCCTTTCAAGAAGATGAGTTGCAAAAGAATGGCGGAGGGTATGCGGAGTGATATTCTTTTTGATTTTTGCTCTCAGAGCGTACTTTTTGATTATTTTCCATAACCCCTGCCGTGTGAAACCCCCGCCGAGCCTGTTTACAATGAGGTGCCTGTCTTCCCCCTTCACATAATGAGGTCTGGCATCTTTAAGATAAATCTTTACACTCTCAATTGCTTTCCCGCCAACCGGAACTATTCGCTCCTTTGAACCTTTACCGATACAGCGAATATAACCAACTTCCAGATTCAAATCACTCTGTCTCAAACCTGCAAGTTCGGATATCCGCATGCCTGTAGCATACAGAAGCTCCAGTATCGCTCTATCCCTGATACCGGCTTTCTTTTTCACATCAGGCACATCCAGCACTCTCGACACCTCGCGAACGGTCAAAACAGATGGAAGCTCATTCCACACCTTTGGCGTTTTCATGCCGACTGTAGGGTTATCTTTCATCATGCCCTCATTCCGCAAGAAACGGTAAAATCCCTTGATAGCTGCAAGATGTCTTGCAACCGTCGTGGAAGAAAGATGCCTGTGCCTCATGTCCAGAAGGTGATCACCTATGTTTTCCCTGCCGGGGCTGGATATCTTCTCACGGGCTAAGAATTTCCTGTATGCCTCTAAGTCCAGCCTGTAAGATGAAACCGTATTTTGAGAAAGCCCCCTCTCCACAGCCATAAAATTCAGGTAATCCTCTATGAAATGTTTTATGTTTCCATTACTCACTTGTTTTCTTGAAGTATAGTAAAGATAATAGTTTAGATTAAAAGTATTGTAGGGGTTTGATTCATCAAACCCGCGGGTCGGATAAATCCGACCCCTACAAAATTCTTAATTACAAAAAGTTCCAAAAAAGTTTCTTAAATGTATTGCAATTTAGGTATAACTAAGCTATAATACATAATCATGAAGACAATTGTATATAGTTCATTACAATTAAGGGAGATATTCCATCTTGAATTCTTGAGGTGGCTGGCCAGGGAAATGAAAGTGAGATGTTATGCTGTCAAGGGCGGAGCGAACTTGCGTTTTTTCTTCAATAGCATTCGCTATTCCGAGGATATGGATTTAGATGTGTATGGTGTGGAAGTGAATATTGTAAAAGATATAGTTATAAAGATATTAAGGACACC
>DAOVSA010000121.1 GCA_030633635.1 Candidatus Altarchaeota archaeon | reverse complement strand
GGAGTACTCTTCAAGATATTTCAATTGATGTATCTATCTTCTATAGGGTATGATATGTCCTCATACTCTCCATATGCCCTCCTTGTGGGTTTCATCGGTGCAATGACATTTTTATTCGTCGCTTATCGTACCGGAAACATGTTTCTCATCACTCTGGCAGTAATGGGAATCCTATACTCCGCATTTCTATTTGGTATCCGGACAGAGAAGATAGATCCCTATGAGCTCAACCAGACACTGCCGGATATGTTAAATATGGGGCAGTCATTACCCCCAACAGTACAAGTTGTCTCCAAAGCATCTCTTGGGGGGGGTATATCTGGAGCAGAATCAAGTATGGTGATAGAACCAGATACTAACGAGCAACCGAAATCGGGATACGCCAATCCACTTACAAAAAATGTACATAGACTTTTATCAAGCTACAATGTGGTATATGACAATTCCAGAAAACACAACCCATGGGCCAGCGATGGTTCCGGGCATTATCTTTAATCCTCTAAAATATTCTCTCTAATAACCAACTCTTTTTTCCTTATCTGAGGTCCACATACCCCCCTTATAATCCTTTAGAGGTGTGGTGACTCATCAAAGATCATATCAAGAAGTTTAAGTATGGCATCCTCCTTTTTATATTCTGTCAATTATATCTTTCACGATCCTTTCATACCGGGATCTGGGGGCAATCTTTTTTATCACCTGATAGTACTCTAAAATCTGTTTTTTTGCTATTACCGGTTTTGTAGACATAATTAGGCATTCCAGCGCCAAAAATTTTGCCCTATTAAGCAAATAAATCTCTCCCTCACCACTGTAATCGATAATTCTCGAAGAAAGTTTTGTAACGGTATCTGATCTCTCTATCCCATTTACCTCTAATTCGAGGTAACCACTCGCCCCATTTAGAACCAAAGAGTTTCCCACATACTCTAGATCAGTATCTAACGATGCAGAGTAAAACAGTTCGATATCATCCACAAAATTAACCACAAAGATTTTACTATTTAGGATATTCCTGCAGGTTTCCGAGGATTTATAAACATTTAAGCATATGTGCTCGAAATCTGGGGTGTAAATTCCCATTGGCGCGGCATTTCGTCCATCACCATTTGTTGTCACAATCACTTCATAAATCCAGTTTCTCTTAAAATTCAGTTTTTTCAGGAGGTTGGAGGTCATTATTAATACATATGATATGAAAATAATATTTAAGCTAAAAATTGGACTATCACTCTCTTTTTCAGCTTGTCATCAATTTATATGACAATAGCATCCACAATATCTATTAATCTTTCCACTACCTTTTTCAAATACTTCTTATCCTTGATAAATCCAGATTCTGCATACTGGAGATAACCAGATCTTATATATACTTCCCCACTTGGCAGTTCTAGGATCTTATTCCGAACTTTCTCATTTAGAATACGTTTAGCAGATACCTCATCCTTGGATGTAACTCGAAATTTAGGATCAAAGTTTGGATCATTAAAGGAGATTCCCCGTGAGATCTTAGAGTGGGATATATCAATATTTATCTCTCCGGGACAAGTATGGTCGATAAATATTGAGATATAATGCCTTGACCATTTGGGTTTGCCCCATAATATAGGCCCAGGTGAAAAAGAAATTTTGTGTCCTTTATACCGCAACTGATATCTAGGGTTAGCAAGCATATTTTTCCTAATTCTAACAATGGAGCTGTCCCATTCCCTGGCTATTTCTTTCCACATCCCTATAACTGTCCATCTCTGCCACCAACGCCAAACAAATAGGATTGCCAACAATACCCAAAGTATTAGAATAAAGTCCGGGTCATTCATTTTACTTTTTCACAGATTCTGGAACCTGAGAAACTAACCTGAGAAAACTAGATACTATCTTCCATATCTTCGACGGTGTCGTCTAATGTATCAATCATTGCCTCCACTTTGGCTTCCATGTCTTCGGGCAGCGCCCCTTCGGATATCAACCCTTCATAAGCGTCTCTAAGCTCAATAAGATCTGTTTTTAGATCTTTCAGTGCGTCAATTGCCCCTATGAGGTTGCCTGCATCGAACTCGTCTTGTGCTCTTTCCAGGTCCTCTTCGGCTTTTGAATGAATCTCCTGTAAGTCTGTAACGTCTATTCCAAGTGTCTCCAACTCAGAAATTATTGTATCTGTCCGTTCTACCATCCTATCTCCAACATTGATCCAATGTTCCACTATCTTTTTTGGCGGTATTTCAACTTGCAGGTCCCTTACGATCTGACTCAATTCCATTGAAAGATCTATGATCTCGAGGTGTATTTGTAGTATCTCAATACGATCCCTGTCTTTTAATGCGTCTTCCAAATCATCCCTTTGATCTTTGATCTCATCTAATTTCTCCTGGGCTTCAGCAGTATCATATCCATTATCTTCTAATATATCCAGAATATCCTGTGCCCAATCAACATAAATATCCAATATCTCTAGAGAATTCTTCTCCCGTATTTCCCAGTACTCATCCTCTAGGTTATCCAACTTCTCCTTATTCTCATCTAAAGCAAGTACGATACGAGTCAATAACATCCAATCCTTGCCATCATGTTCTTTCATCTGCTCACGAGTCTCTAACCTAAAATCGCGGAGTATATCGCCTAACTGTCTAATTGCATTATTTAGTGCAACATGAGTAGTTAATGTTTCGATTTTTTCAGTTTGATCCCTAAAATCATCAAGAAGTGATGAAAGCTCAGATGTGCCAGTACTCTCGCTTATCTCATCGATATACTCAACGGTGGTCTCCATACTCATCTCCATTATTGCAGTAATCCATTTAAGATGTGCTTGGCGTATCTCCAATTGTTTTTCCAGGATAGGGAATTCGTTATCCTCAGCACATACACTAACAACACTAACAGAAGATGCAGCCAGGATCAATACCAATACCATCAGGGTTTTTTTCATCATATTATATCACCCAAATCTTCATTTTCAGGAGTTGTCTCAAAAGGCTCTATACTTAATATATCTCCCTCCTCTATGGCGGATTTACAATTTTTTGAGCAACAACTGAATGTATCAGATGCATCAAGCCACACACCCAGACAATCT
>DAOVSA010000153.1 GCA_030633635.1 Candidatus Altarchaeota archaeon | reverse complement strand
GTTGTTTCTGAGCTTTGATGCCCTAGCAGTTCCCGTATACTTCCAACTCAATTTACAAATATTTCCTCGGATCTGTTATTTTCCCCTCAATAGCAGATGCAGCCACGGTTACCGGGGATCCCAGGTAGATTTTTGCACTTGAATTACCCATTCGCCCCTTGAAATTTCTGTTTGCAGTTGAGATTACTGATTCGTTATCAGATGGGATGCCCTGATGTGTTCCAACACAGGGACCACATCCTGGATTAACAACACATGCACCGGCTTTTATAAATATTTCCATCAGTCCCTCACGCATTGCATCTAAATAAACCTTTTTAGATGCTGGAGCAAGTATGAGTCTTGATTTAACCTTTTTGCCCTTTAAAATTCCTGCGGCATCTCTTAAATCCTCCAATTTTCCATTTGTGCAGGTTCCTATGAGTGCCTCATCTACCTCTGTTCCCTCAACCTCAGAAATTTCCACGACCCGGTCGACCCTGTGGGGTTTTGCAATCATTGGCTCGAGATCATCGACTTCGAATTCAATCTCTTTTTCATAACCCCCGTCACTTTTTAACCCCTTAATACACGCCTCAGATATCTGTTCCGAACGATATTTATTTATATACTCGATTACTTTTCCATCCGGTTCTATTACCGCATTTTTTGCACCCATCTCAACCGCCATGTTTGTAAGAGTCATCCTGGCTTCAACGCTTAAATCTTTTATTGTTTCGCCGTGAAATTCGACGGATTTATAGGTGGCACCATCTGCTGTCATTTTCCCGATAATGTGGAGGATAAGATCCTTTGAATAAACGCCTTTTCCTAATTTCCCGGATATGTTTAGTTTGTATGTTTTTGGAACCTTGAACCAGAGTTTTCCGGTTTTATATACCGCGGCAGCATCTGTACTACCAATTCCGGTTGAAAATGCTCCCAGTGCACCATACGTACAGGTATGTGAATCTGAACCGACAATAACATCCCAGGGCAGGACGTGATTTTCAACCATCAACTGGTGGCAGATACCCTGCCCCCAATCGTAAAAATTATTGATCTTTTGTTTGGATGCAAAATCCCGCATAAGTCGATGCAGGCTTGAGACTTTTTCGTTTGGAGAGGGAGAATTATGATCGATGATCAGTATGATTTTCTCCGGGCACGCTACTTTTTCCCCGATTTTATTAAACACTTCTATTGCCAGCGGAGTGGTGCCATCCTGCCCCATTATAAGGTCAATATTTGCGACAACCATATCCCCGGAGTTTACGTCCTTTCCAATGTTTTTGGAGAATATCTTTTCGACTAATGTATTGGCCATTTTATAAGAATGATTAAATTTGACATGCATTCAGTGTGCAATCATCGTTCTAAGTCGATCTCCCGCATTCTCGGCGTGATCAGCGACTGAATCCAGCGTGTGAATCAACCTTTCGAGATGAAGAACCGAGATCGGATCCAATGCATCTTCCATTTCGAACAATTTTTTCAACAACTTCAGTACAAGTTTATCTGCTTCCCACTCCTTTCTGTCTATGATACGAATCAGTTTAAGTACCTTAGTAGTCTCACGTGTACCAAAAGAGGTCTCCAGAACCTTTGTTAGTTCATTAGCAGCATTTTCTAATGCATTAACCGTTTCTATAACCTTATCGGTAAATTCCAGTATATCTTCCTTTAGTTCTATGGGAAGTTTGGTTTCTCTAACCTCAAGCATCCTTGCCAGATCTTCTGCCCTATCGGCGATCATATCTTGCTCTTTCAGGAACATTAATATGTCTGTTCGGTCTATTGGCATGAAAAGGGTCTTTGGTAAATTTTCTCTTATTTTGTTCTTAACCACATCTGCCTCGTGTTCCAGTTTTGATATTTTCTCTGCCCTGTAATTAACCTTCCTGAAATCCTGGTCAACAAATGCTTCGATTAATGGTTTTAATTCCATTACACATTTGTCCACCTTTAACATATGTTCGTGCAACGGTCCGAATGGAGATTTTCCGAATAATTTTAATAAGGAAGGTACGTATGCCATTTTTAATCTGTAGTACTGTTAATAGATATTGATGTTGATACATATTAATTTATTCATATATTGAATTTTTACTCATATAAAATACACCACTACATTGTAAATAATCATCGTTAGTATAGCGGCGGCTGGAAGGGTTAACACCCAGGAGATAAGGATATTCTTAATAACATTTAAATTGAGTGCTTTTATACCTCTTGCAAACCCGACTCCTATTACAGAGCCAACAAGGACGTGAGTTGTTGATACTGGCATTCCCAGCTTGGAACATACTAATACGGTTGTTGCCGTGCTAAATTCTGCGGAAAATCCTCTTGTAGGTGTTATTTCCGTAATTCGTTCCCCCACAGTTTTCATGACCTTATACCCGCACGCACAGCCAACAGCTATCCCGACCCCTCCCAGTAGGAGTAATTCTATTGGAACAGGAATCGTGGTGTCAATGATCCCTGTATGTGCCACATGCACTACCGCGGCGACCGGACCAATGGCATTTGCCACGTCGTTAGCACCATGCGCAAATGCGACATAGCATGCACTCAGAATCTGCAGATAACCAAATAACTTTTCAACAATGACGTATTGACCTCCTTTATCCATAT
>DAOVSA010000184.1 GCA_030633635.1 Candidatus Altarchaeota archaeon | reverse complement strand
AGATTCAGGATAGATTTTTCCATTTTTTCGCTCTTTTCAGGTCTTATCGCATCTTTTTACTTTTTGAATTTGATTTTTGAATTTGAAATTAAATTGAAATTAAATTATTCAATTATACGCTTTTCTCATATGTTTTTCTCCACTCCGTAAAAAATCTTTCCAGCCACCAATAAACGTCATGCTCCCTTGTCTTTTCTTTCAATACATCAAATCTCTGCTTTTTTTCCTCGGAAGACATTTCCAGTGCATTTTTGATGGCGTCTGCGACGGCATCTGTATCATGGGGATTTACCAAGATCGCCTCATTTAACTCCTCTGCCGCACCTGCAAACTCACTTAGGATAAGTACCCCTCCATTATCCTTTGTTGCTATATATTCCTTTGCAACCAGGTTCATTCCGTCAATTAGTGGGGTAATTAAAGCGACATCTGCGGCCTTATAATAAGTCAATAGTCGGTCTTGTGAAATGGTACGATAAAAATAGCGTATTGGCACCCAGCCGATTCTCTGAAACCTCCCATTAATCCTGCCTACGGTCTCATCGATCTCTTTTTTCATCTCACGATATTCCTCAACCTTCGTTCTGGTTGGAGTTGCTGTCTGCACAAGTACTACTTTCTCATGGAACTCCGGATATTTTTCCAAAAATCTCTCAAATGCCATCAATTTATTCATGATCCCCTTGGTATAATCGAGTCGATCAACACCTAAGATGATGTATTTGGTGTGAAGTCTTCGGTGCAGTCTGGCTGCTCTTAGAATAACACTTCTTGATAATTGAGTGAACTGTTCACAATCTACTCCAATTGGGACTGCTTTAACCCTAATTTGTCTATCCGGGAGATTTATTATACCATTATCCACGGGAATGTCTAATCCTTTCTTTACACATTCAAGGAAGTTTTTTACATAACTCTCGGTATGAAAACCAATAATATCGCTACTCAATAGTCCATTCAATATCTCTTCACGCCACGGGAGATTACTGAAAGTATCCCAGTGCGGCCATGGAATGTGCCAGAAGAAGGCTATTTTTGCATCTTTATTCTCATCTCTTACAAGGCGGGGAACCAGGGATAAGTGATAGTCCTGCACCCAGATCAAGTCATTGGGTTTAGTCTCCTCCAGAACACCCTTTGCAAACTTTTCATTAACTTTTTGATAAGAATTCCAGTACTCTGTCTTAAGACATACCTTTTCCGGGAATAGATGAAAAATCGGCCAGAGAACGCGGTTGGAAAAACCATAGTAATACCTGCTTATCTCCCTTTCCGAAAGCCGAATCCTTTTAAGTGTATATCGTGTATCCTCACAGGGAACTCTTACTCTATTCTGAGAATCAGTTACCACAAAATCAGCATTTCCACTACCCCATGCAACCCATACCCCGCCACAAGATTGCATCACTGGATCGAGAGCTGAAACTAGTCCCCCCACAGTCCGCTCACATATTATGCCACGACGTGATTTTTCATGAGTGTATGGTCCTCTGTTAGATACCAAAACCAGCCGATTACCACCTAACGCTCCCTTGATTTTTTGGAATCCCGGTGTGTCAGAGTGAATTTCTTTCATACTTTCTATCCCGCGTGGGTTTATTACTTTCTAAATCAGATAAACGTTTCTTCTTATTTTAATCATAATATGACATCCCCAAATGCCCGATATAACTTATAGGTTATTCGACCTATAAATGCGATTTTGCCCATTTTTGCGGTCATCCGTTCCACATTCT
>DAOVSA010000193.1 GCA_030633635.1 Candidatus Altarchaeota archaeon | reverse complement strand
CATCCTTCAGAAATACTTCTACATTCACGTCTCCTTCATTTGAGGTGTAGAGGATGAAATCGGATTGTTGTTTTGCAATGTCGCTTTTGTTCATGTGCTCGCCTCTTGTTGTTCTAATTTCACCCTGACTTCGCCGCTCATTAGCTTAGGCAACAGCGTATCCCGTAGTTTTTCAAGGGTGCGGATTTGCATACAGTTGGCTATCACCTTGTCATCAATCGGTTTTATATCTCTCTGGAAAGCATCAACGAACTCTGCTGGAGGTATGACTGTAGCGAGATCTCCAAAATCGGCTTTGCTGATTGAACCAAAAACCGTGCCGGTTTGGTTGAATTGTTTGATTTCCTTCATTAGAGACTTCATTTTAAAATAAGTATATGTATAATAATCATTATTTCTTTTATATCTGAACGTAGCCACTCCCCGCCCAATACAACATCTTTCACCTGCCATATTTTGTGCGCCAACTGGAGCCCTTACGCTGACAAGAGTATCAAATTGTTCAGCGAATCTTTTTGGATCAGTCGTGAATACTCTTCTCTTTGGAAAACGAAATTCAAAATCAGCATTTCCTTGATACATTGGAATGCCAACCCCTTCTTTGTTATAACTTTCTCCAGGAGGTGATAATCCCATTGTAAAATCAAATTCATCAGGCAAATATCCTTCCTCCCACCCCGCATCCGCCCCCTACACAAACCACTGCCTGAACAGCGTTTCCGCCATGGCTTCGAGGATCTTGTTCTGGCGGTGCATCAGATCTATCTTTTCATCGAGGCTGGACAGCACCGAGGCGATGGCATGTTGTTCGGGGAGTGGGGGGAGTTCAATTGCGAGATTTTCGAATGTCGATTTTGTTATTGTGTCAAAAACAGCACCGTAAGAATCTTGCTTTAATGATGAAATTTTACATTTCAAAATATAGTAAACAAAATCATTAAAAGTTATATTATTTTTTGCATTAATGCCATAATTGGATTGATTAAATGCCATATCTTTCCCAAGCATAGCAACAATACCAACAGTCCCCCTTGCCGATATAATAATTTGCCTTTTTTTTAAAACTTTAGTGCTACTTTTTAGCAACCCCAATTCTGTAATTTTCAATTCAGTATCATTTACATATTTTTGGCCGTTATTAAAATCTGCAACTGTTAACCAAGGGATATTGCCATTCCAATATTCGGGATTTTTTTTTGAAGGTGTTCCACCACCAATTATTTCAGCAATATCTGTAAATTTCACCTTTTTCCACCCTTCGGGTATGTTATTTTCACTCATCAAGATTCACCTTTTAGCCCATTGATGGTTTGCACAAATGCTTTGATTTTTGCGCATTCTCTGTGCGGCATGCACAATGCCCGTGCATTCCCCCCACCGACATGCCCAAATTACCCATCTTTTTGTGCATTCCCTGGCAGGTATGCATGGGAGATGGGCGTTCCCTCTGATAAACGCTCATCTTCTCTTCTACCCTGTGCATTTCATCACTTCTTTAATATCTCATACAGACCCTT
>DAOVSA010000134.1 GCA_030633635.1 Candidatus Altarchaeota archaeon | reverse complement strand
GACTTCCTTTATGTTAAAGGCATCGGTGAAATGCTCGCCATGAACATTTATGGAGGCAATGGCTTTGTATTCGTTCAGGAACGGGAATTTTGCCTCAAATGCGTAGGCTGGAACGGGCGGGAATTTTATCTTTCTTGTCTCGAATTTTCTTCCCTCCAGATAGAACGGATCGTCCTGGACGACAATTCGCCATTGCAGGTCCAAGATGTTTGCTATTTTCTTTACTTCTTCCATTACCTCATTTCTTATTGTTTCGCACTGCTCTGGCGTGGCGACCCACACGAGCTCGACCCTCTCAAATTCACTGATTCTTTCCAAACCCCTTGTTGCTCCGCCTTCCCATCTGTATGTCCAGCCGCTTCGATCATAAAATTTAATTGGAAGTTTTTCTATATCAAGGATTTTTCCATTTAGGAAGTGGTAAAACGGCTCACATTGGGCAGGAGCCAATACATAGGCAGGATCATGTAATAGATCCTTCAACTTTTTTATCGGGATTTTTCTGGTTGTAGCAACCTCGTACTTGAATTTAGCGAACAACTCCGGTTCTCTTCGTGGTGGGCAGACATAGAACATGCCTTCAGGCAAACCCTCTATGTACCTGTTTCTTAGTTCGATTTCCAGTGGTAACAATTTGGGAAATAGGCACTCCTTAAAGCCCAGTTTTTCCGAGGATTTGATGATTAAACCCTCGATCGCCCTGAACAATTTTGTGTATTCTGGAGCGTAGAACCATTGTCCTCTTCCAGGGAATTCCCCGATCCAGCCCAGTTTTAAGGCAGTAATCGCGGGATCTTCTACAAACTTAAATTCTTTTGGAGCGCTTTTATCTATTACTGTTCCGGGTTTTACCTTGATGATGCGCTCGGAAATATCCCCCCCGGCCCTAATACCCGATTCAATGCCCAACTCTATTGATCTTATGATCCGGTCAATATTATGGCTTTTGAGTTCTCCTTCATCCAGGTCCGTAAATGTTATTAGCGTAGTTTCTTTTTCTTTTTTTACCTGGTTTATCCGTGAAATCTCTTTGATCTCAGCTAAATCGATAGCTTCAGGGATTTCGATAGTATATTCATCCCCATGAACCCCCCGTATACCTGTGCGATGCGTCTTTCCAAGTTCTTTCCCGAGATAATTCTTCAACCGGAATATCGCGTCATGAGGCCGGACGTATCTTCCGGAGGTGATTTTCAGGTATATTTTATCCTCTTTGACCTTCCAATCGATTATTTTAGCGCCCTTGCCACCGGGTGCACCTTTTTGTAGTATTTGCCCGGAATTTTCTATAATATTCTTTATATCGATCCCATCCAGGGATTTGCTTGCCCTTAAATAGCACTTTAGTGTGAATTTCATTTTAAAAGATGATTTAAACTTCCTCCGCGGACTCAGTATCGATTAAGACCCTTGCGTTTACTGCAGGCATCTCGATCAGATCATCTTCCTTGAATGGGCCATAATGTTTCAGATCGGATCCAATAATCGACGGCAGTGTCTTAAGTATTCGAATCTTGATTTTCTTGTTTTTATTTTTATTATTATTTTTATTATCTTCCTTAACCTTTTTTTCATGCTCTAATTTTTTATTTAACTCTTTATTCTTTCCTTTATCTTTTTCCTTGATGTCAGGTCTTACCAGATTCTTTTGTCTATGCTTGGCCAATGTACCTACGATCTCATTGTATATTTCCATCTCTTTAGTGGTTATATTAGCCGGAGGTTTAATATCCGCCCTCTGTGCGCGTATAGCCTGCAATATTATCTTGTTCTCCCTTCTGTTGTAGATATCTGTGATGAGTTTAGTCAGGTGTTTCCTGTGTTTTTCCTCGAGTTTTGACAGAATCTCTAAAGCATCGGGATAAAAATCATCATTTATCTTCTGCAATGACGACGTCTGTTTCTCTAATCTGTAAATCTTTTGGATATCTTGGTAGGTTGTCATCATGTATTATGAAATTAGATGAGATAAATAAATGGCATAAAAATAAATGGCATAAATGAAATGACATAAATAAATCTTGTGGGATACTTGGTATATTTTATGATACATCGGATGATCTATCTACGATATGGTAATCTATCTACGCTATGGTAATTTATCTACGCTATGGTAATCTATCTACGATATTATATTTCCGGTACCCTTAAGCAGTAAATAAATCCCGACATACTCAGGAACCTCGACCTTGCCGTCAAACGGTCCAAATCTCTGATCATTTAGTTCAAATTCCGGAGACTTTGCATTCACCATGATCGTATCACCACTAAATGCTACCGCATCTTTTAGTGGATCAAATTTTTCCAGGTCTTTCATTTTTATCCTCGCTGCCCTAAGTCCCGTTCCGCCGTGGAGAGTGTCTGGAAGTCTTATCAATCTGCGGGTATCCATTGTGACCATTCTGTCAGTATCTTCTGCTTTTTTTATTGCTGTTACTGATTTATCATCTATAATCTTCTGTGCTATGGGTGAGTTAACTTTTTTTATAGCAGGTCTGCTCACATTAGGATCCCCGCTACGCTGGTGGGATATCTCAACAGTAACAATCTCAGGTATATGGCCATATTCTCCCTTCTCTAACTCCAGTAGAATCCTATCTTTTTGTTTATAGATTAAATCTGCCTTTTTTCCTCCGATACCTTTAATCTTTTCCAGTTTTTCTTTATCAGAATTTTTAATAATATCATATAATCCGCTATAAAGTCTCCCAGGCCAGCCCGAATCATCTTTTTTTGGCCCGAGTATCCTGTCATCCTCGATTCTCAGGTAATTCCTGAAATGTATATCTCCCGTAACGTACTCAACAATTTCGCGCCTTTCATCGCCGCCCAATTCTTTAATCTCATCATTTGATAGATGAATGTGGTAT
>DAOVSA010000179.1 GCA_030633635.1 Candidatus Altarchaeota archaeon | reverse complement strand
GGACTTGGATCTGGAATTTGAAAGTCTCGGGATGTGGTACTATCGAAACAGGCACATCAGATTCGTTCACAGTTTATCAAAAACACGACTTATTTGAAGCACAATGGACTGAGACTGATTGCGTTGATCCAAATGATTGTACTACCAACAACATTAAAGGTATAGTACTTCGCAATCGGATTATTTTTATAAATGAATACAGCGATCCTGATGGCTGGGAAGGATATTTCTTATTCTTTGGAAAAGTTGATGAATTGGGAAATATCAGAGGTGTATTGAAGGGGGGAGATGATGACTGTGAATTTTTCCAAGGAACGATGAAGATTAACATAGAATGAAGTTAAGAGTTCAAGTAACTGCTTATCCTTTCGCTCATGGGTCGGCACTCCGTCATCATAAGTTAATTCTTGAAGGTGACATACTTTCAGTGAATAGGCGATGAGACGTCCATTTGCGAATAAGTAACTCGCGCAGTATAATGGTCAGAGCTAGTCAAGAGAACATGTCCGGGCTTTATCAAAAGCATAGTCTTAACCCAAGGATTGCTTGTAAATTCAGTATGTTTGCATAACCACACAATTGTATCTGACGTGAAGGGTCGTGCGGCTTTAGCAGGGAGAGGACTAGGGGACGGGTATTGATATATTGATAAAGGACAGGATATCAATATATCAATACCCGTCCCCAATCACCGTCCCGTCCCCAATCACCGTCCATATATCAATACCCGTCCCCAATCACCGTCCGTCCCCAATCACCGTCCCCAATCACATTCGGCAAGTTAGACGTTCGACAACCTAAATATTTTGCCAACCATTTAATTAAAATGTACTATTTTTGGATTATTTCTTGTATCGTTATCCCCAATATGGGATAATATAAAATATGGGTCACAAAAAACTCAAAAATATTGTTTGGATAGGTTCTTCTCGCGAGGAGTTAAAGAAATTTCCAGAACCAATAAAAGATGAAATTGGATATGCTATTTATAGAGCGCAAGAAGGAAAAAAGCACCACAAAGCAAAGCCTCTCAAAGGGTTTACGGTGTTTTAGAAATTACGAGTTCTTATAAAACAGACACCTATAGGGCTGTATACGCGATAAAGCTTGGCGATTGTATCTATGTGCTCCACACTTTCAAAAAAAATCCCACAAAGGCATTAAAACACCTAAACCTGATATGGAAATCATTCGGAAAAGACTGAAAGAGGCACATATCCTCGCCAAGGAGGTAAAATAATGCAAACTGAAATAGAATTCAAAAAAGGTTCAGGGAACATTTTCAAAGATTTGGGCTTGCCCAACCCAGAAGAACGATTAACCAAAGCTAAGATAGCTTCAATGATTTACGATATCATTGACCAGCGGGAATTAACACAGAAAGAGGCCGGGACTATTCTCGGAGTTAGTCAACCTAAAATATCTGCTCTTAGAAATGGAAGGCTTGATGGCTTCTCAATGGAACGGCTATTTTCTTTTTTACGTGCATTAGATCAAGATGTTGACATTATCGTCCATCCTAAAAAACAGAGTGAAGCTCATTTTACTCTTGCATACGCTAATGGGTGAGACTGTCTATTTAGCGGCAAACATAATGCGCCATAAGGATCATATTTAGCTTTAGTTTCTCGCAAGCTTCAGAAAGTATTTGGGGTTTAATATTTGTGACAAATTTGGGAACTAACACTTGGACTTTCAGGCAATTATCGTATAGTTCTAAAAAATATCGGAAAACCGAGAAGCGTCGAACCAGCCAGTGCACCTGACACCAAAAGCCAGCGCGTTTTTCGCTTTTGCTATTTCAGAGCAAAACTTTGCTTTTGCCAGGTTCTCATTGGCTTCTGGTGCTGGTGACCTCGTCGTTCGCCCCTTTAAGAAATGAGGTTTAAGAAATGATACAATTCGAATG
>DAOVSA010000165.1 GCA_030633635.1 Candidatus Altarchaeota archaeon | reverse complement strand
CAGAAAAGATGGATCTAAGCACCGGGTGTGTGAAGCAACGGTTGGTGATGAAACCGGAACCGTATTGTTAACACTCTGGGATGAACTAATTGATGAAATAAATGAGGGAGATGTTTATCAAATTAAAAACGGATATACGTCGCTCTATAGAAACAATATCCGTCTCAATATTGGAAAATATGGCGAACTTGAGAAAGTAGATCAGGAGATCGCAGAGGTGGATGAAGGGAATGATATGTCTGAGAAACATCATGAGGATCGGCGTAGATACGAATCATACGGGGGGCACGGCGACAGAGACAATAGATCCAATTATGGTGGTTATGGACGATATTAGCGATATGATGGGAAATCATAGCTCCTATAGACCATAGCTTCCAAATAGTTCAGATGGTTGGTGAAAAGGCCACTTATGAAAATGCAAAATGATGTTCCCGATATGCGAGAGGAGATATTACAGCAGCCAAATGCATTAAGGGATCTGTTGGAAGATAAGGAGGAGATACTGCAGATCGGTCAAATTCTATACGATTATGAAAAAATCTTTTGCGTGGGTTGCGGCAGTTCCCTTTCCACGCTTTTTTCTGTCAAGTCTGTATCTTCGATATTATCTAAAAAGTCATTGGATGTCCACACAGGATTTGAATTCTATTATAATACGCCCCAATGTGAGAACTCCGCCGTAATACTTACCTCACAATCCGGGGAAACTAGTGATGTAGTATCTGCGTTAAAAAGGGCGAAAGAAAAACGCGCCTTTACAATCGGGATAACAAATGAGGCAGATAGTACACTGGCTAAAAAAGCGGATAAATCCATAATAACCAACGCGGGACATGAAAAGGCAATAATTGCTACCAAAACATACATCAATCAGATGGCAACCCTCTATCTATTCCTTGGCGAAATAGCGAGATTAGAGGGAAATAAAAATACATTACTTTCTGACATCCAAAAACTGCCCCAGATCATCGAGGACATGATAAAGGCGACGGAAAAAAAAGAGAAGGAGAATGCAGATCACTTTAAAGAGGTTGATGGGTTTTATGTCCTTGGTAGTGGACCAAATTATGGTCTTGCTTACAAAACAGCCATGACATTGTTGATGGAGGGTGTGGAGATTCACGGTTGCCCGGTTTTGAGTGGAGAGTTCAGACATGGTCTAATTGAGAGAGTAGAGAAAGGAATTCCGGTTATTTTCCTTACGGGAGGATACGAAAGCGATGAAATAACGAAAAAGGCGATGTCTTTCTGCGAGAATCTTGGATGCAACATGCTGGTATATGATTTTAATTGGTACAAAGATCACACACGAAACATAAGTAATCTCTGTGCCCCGTTCATTTTGGTTATTCCACTTGAGTGGTTTACTTACTACTCCGCCCAGTTTAGAGGAAAAGATCCGGGTGCCACAAGACACATAGGGAAGGTCAGGTATTGAGATTTTCTGCCATTATATGAATTATATGATTTATATATTATCGATTTACTTTAAGGTAATTATGGAAGATATAAATTTACTCCCAGATGAAAAAATCATCTATAAATCTCTTGTTGTAGATCCCAGAGAGTCATTTGCAGGCAAAACAAATCTGTACATAACAAACCTAAGGTTGGTGTTTTCTTCTGACAAAG
Organism: Candidatus Altarchaeota archaeon; assembly: GCA_030633635.1. Taxonomy (GTDB): domain Archaea; phylum Altiarchaeota; class Altiarchaeia; order IMC4; family DAOVSA01; genus DAOVSA01. The sequence continues at coordinate 628 of DAOVSA010000165.1, read as the reverse complement.
ATCATTTTGAGATACCATTTGACCGGATTACCGAGGTTCCATCCGACTTCAAGGGGGAGATAAGCTACGTGGCAGATGAGGGTTTGACTAAAAAATTAAAAATTAAGCCACAGTCCGCAAATCCTCTCGGTTTTTCAGATCCAGCAGAAACGAAGTTTATACTAAAAACGATCTATAATGAGAAATACAGGGGCATAGATACTATTGATGAAGCGGAATTAAGTGAAATAAATGCACATAAGGAATATTGGTGGGTATATACCCTATGCTTGATTGCAGGAGCCATATTTGGAGGCGCACTTGGTGCCGTTATTTTCGTAGGGGTGGGACACGGAATTATGAAATTATTAACCAGCAAACACGCGGGAGTTATAAAAATCGTGGGCAGTATAGTACTGATAATTCTGGGAATTATCCTCTACGTCATTGCAGTCGTCATCATATCCGCTCTACTTGGAATCGAGTAATCTAATTGTTTGGGTTTCAGAGATAGAAATTCCATATATCTAGGATTTCCCAACAAACATCGCCCTTAACTTCTCACCAACCTTCTCTATCTCTGTATTCGCCCCTTCTTCGCGCATTTTACTTAGATTTGGCACTCCGGCGGCATATTCGTTCATCCATT
>DAOVSA010000183.1 GCA_030633635.1 Candidatus Altarchaeota archaeon | reverse complement strand
GCACTCTGCGCTATTCGGGCTTGATGAATCAAGCCCCTACAGGATGCGAAATTTGTAGAGGCAATTCATGAATTGCCCCTACTCCATTATTAATCAGTGAAAATATTAATCAGTGAAAATCAGTGTCAAAAAAAATGGGAGGTAGGGTGTTTACTCGGCCCATTGACCCCTCATTTGAAAATTAATCATCAATCAACTCAATCGCAATGGTGGACCAGCCAAAGTTCCTCATTGCCATTCCACACTTTCCATTAAGTGGATCATAATATTCAGAGAAACCGAATTTAGATACCAATTCAAGCGTCTTTTTTGAAAGTTCCTCGTAAAGGTCGTTATGCCCGTGTTTCTGTAAGCCACGGGCAAGAAACCAATTTGTATTTATCCAACTTGTTCCACGCCAGATGTAACGGGTGTTTGTGAGGGGTCCGAATGATGGTTCATCCATTGACACGCTAGCTACCGGGTAAGGAGAGTAGAATTCTTTTTCATTAGTCAGGTGATTTATAAGATGAGTGAGATGTTCTGGAGGTAATTCTAAGGTGAGAGGGAAAAGAGAAGATATGGTCTTAACCTTCATACTATACTCCTTACCATCTTTATGGGATATACTGAAGTATATCTTTTCCTCTTCATCCCAGAATTTTTCGATGATTTTACTATTTACAAGAGTAGCCCTCTCCCCTATTCGCTCTGCCTTTTCCCTATCAAAGTGCGAATAGAGTTCAGAAACTGCGTAAAGACCAAGGCAGTATATTGTGTTGTATGCAACATCCTCTACATCAAATATAGAAGCGTTGAAAATCTTATCCAGGTTCCATCCCCATTTCTTGTATTTTTTTAGCATTTCTGTAATTTTTTTCTTTGTCAGTTCTGGGTCATGTTCAAAATTTTCAAAAGGTAGATCGTACTGTGGGGATAAGTCCATACCTGATTCCATTGGAGTGATTATGGAAACGAGATAATCTTTGTCCGGGTCTCTTTTTTCCGCAAGGTAGTTATAAAACTTTTCTACCCTATCAATATTTCTTTTGATAAATTCCAGATCCCCTGTTTTTTCATATATGAGAAGGAGTGAAAGACCTATCACAGGAGGTTGAATCTCAGTCGTTATGTATCTACTTATCTTCTCATTTACTTCCTTTTTCCACCATTTTTGGAATCTATCACGTATTCTCCATCTCCAGAAGATAATATGCGGGATGAAACCATCCTCCTGTTGAACTGAGAGAAGGGTTTCTAATTCCCTTTTTGCATAATCCGGGTGCACATTTGCCATTACGATTGAATGAAAACATGAATCCCAGAACCACTGGTGATAATGAATCCTGTCCGGAGAGACATAAAAATATTTCTTCCGAAGACCCTTACTGTATCCCTCCTTTATGTTTGCCTTTAAGATTGAAATTGCTCTCTCTTTTAATGATGAATAATCTTCCATTTTTCCTCCATTAAATTTCTTATCATTATAATGATTTTATAATTATTGCCAAGGATTAAATTCAGTTATTTTAGACAGAAAAAGCCTTCTCTACCATTTAACTATGTCTCTCTTGTCTCTGCTTGCCCCGTAGGTGTTGGGTGTTGGGTCTTGGGATCGGTGGTTGGACAGTTAGTCGGTTGGTATGTTAGGACTATCGTGGTATGTGATAAGTGAACATCATCGTGATAAGTGATATGTGGTATGTGATATGTGGGAACGGGCTTCTGCCCGTGATCATCGAGGCTGGAAAGCCTCTCCCACAAGATTAGTCCAGAGTCCAT
>DAOVSA010000070.1 GCA_030633635.1 Candidatus Altarchaeota archaeon | reverse complement strand
TCTGGTATGTGATCAGATATTTTATTTTAAAAAGATAAAAGCACAGAAATAAAGATGATTATAACAAATCCTACCATATTCCTATAAATTATTTTGAATTGGACATCTTCTTAGTAGTTATGCAAGTTGATTATGAAAATGAAAAACTTTAAAGCAAATATGTTTAATAAAAAAGCATCTGATCCAAAAAACAAACCTGATCAGATACTAGAAACCTTGGCATTGCAACCGGGACAGACTATAGCCGATATTGGATCGGGAGGTGGCTATTTTTCCCTGCGATTTGCAGATGCTGTTGGAAGACAAGGAAAAGTTTATGCAATTGATACAAACCCGGAATTTCTAGAATTTATCAGCAGTATCGCTAAAGAAAAAGGACTGGATACTGTTGAAACAATCATTGCAACAGAAAATAACTTAAGTCTGCCTGAAAGAAGTTTAGATCTGATCTTTATACGTAATGTATATCATCACCTATCTAACCGAGTGAAGTATTTTAAGAACCTGGCAGGCGCACTGAAACCCGAAGGAAAGGTTATCATTATAGACTATACTGGTAGTGGGTTCTTCAGCTTTCATAGAATGTTTGGGCACTGTACTCCAAAAGAAACTATTGTGGAAGAAATGGAGAAAGCAAGATATGAACTGGTGCAGGAATACGATATTTTGCAGGAACAATACTTTCTTATTTTTACCTTGAAAAAATGAGACGTTAAATGAGTTAAATGGGAGATACAACAATATAATAATTTACAGATTATTCTCCTCGATAGATGCGCGCGCACAACACCCCCGATCTAATCATCAATCGGTATAAAGCTTTGCACCACACGAACCGCAATACGCTCTGCCCTCCGGGTTGGTAAAACTACAATTTGGACAGATTATAAGGGTTTTTACGTCGCTCTCAGATTTGAAGGTGTGGAATGCATTGGTATACGCATTTCTTCTGTCCCCAGATATCTTAAGATCTGAAATAGCAGACGTCATCGATCCGATAGCACCGCCAATCCCTGCAAATATAATCCCGATAAAATTCCATCCGATAAGTAGTATCCTCCCGAATATATCCCAGTTTGGAAAAATGAATACGTTCAGGCAGAAGAATCCAACGACCGCGGATAAAATGCCGATACCCGCCCCCTTCATGGGATGTCCTTTCACCATTCGCCCAACTCTCCTGCCCATGAACAGAGGCCCTATCACCGGAATCCAATTCAGGATCATATAAAGCAATGCGCCCACCAAAACCACGGGCACCAGTGAGATACGTTCTTTGAGTTCAATCATTGTGGTATACCATTTGTTCGTACACTGTAATTTTAGTTTAGATTTACAGAAAATACGATTATATATTATGCGCGAATCTTAATATTCTATTTCCTCAGTTTTCCTAAGAAATTTATCCAGAATTATACAGAAAAATCGTCAAAAACCCTTCCAGCATAAATCTCTTGATAACCCTTAAATTCTCTTTCGAATAATTCTATAGCCAGATCACCGGAACAGTGGCATGGACTCGCATTTTTCACTTCAAGCTTCTTTAACTCGGATATGATTTTTAAAATCTCGGTTTCGCTCTTGTCTGCGAGGTGGAAACCGCCAAACATCATATCGATCTCTTCTATAGATTCCCTTGCCTTTTTTGCGATCTCGACAACCCCGGGATGGGCACAGCCGGTTATAACTACCTTATCAACGATCAAAGATTGTTCTTTAATCCCTGAACCGAGCTCTCCTGTTGTTATTATGCCTCTGTCTATCTCTTTTGGTTCTGAAATCTCGATAAGTTCTGCACTTTCACGTATTCTTGATTTTATGCCATTAGAAAATGATTTCAATGCATAAACCTTAAGATCCGGGTTTTTCCCGAGAATATAATCCAGACCATTGATATGATCCCAGTGTTCATGTGAGATCACGACGATGTCTATCTCTTTGGGATCTATACCCATTTTTTCCATGTTGAATTTCAAAACACTGGCATCTCCTCCGGTATCAAATAAAATCTTTTTCTTATTTTCTATCAAACAGGAAAATCCCCACGCAGGTTTTAGTTCCTTTGCGCGATTGTCATATAAGATTGTGAATTTCATTTTCTGTTCTATCTACCTTAAATATAATCTCCAACATAAAAATCATGAATTTCACTCACAGAATCCCAAAGGTCACTTGATGACATTTCTACATCTAATTCTTCATAAACTCTCTGAGTAGAACTGTTGCATAACTTCCCTTCGGAAGAGAGAACCGGAGTTTTAACTTGTTTTTTCCCTCGTTTAATTCATCCTTTTCTATATCCAAATCCAATGCCTTAAATTCTTGTATCGGCACCCAGCAATCTCTATACTCCCCCCTGGAACTCAAAGATGCCATGGATATCGCCCTAAAATCCTCCGGGGTGATGCCCTCCTCATCCAGGGTTTTGGATGTTATTTCATCTATCTCGGTTTCATAGCCAACAAGAGGTAGCTTTTCAACCGGAATGCCCTTCTTTATATACCTGCTAAGCGTTTTATTGAATATATACGCTTGATACGCATGAACAAACATTGTTCTAAGCCCCCTGGGCAATTGATTCAATGCCCCCCGGTACCCGGAGGGATGCTGTACCAGGTGATTTATCATTGCGGACTCATAACTCAAAAATTTTGGAAATTTCTTCAAAGATGCTTTAAAATCCTTAGTTTCCGCTAAAAAGGATCTTGCATTTCTTGCCTCTTCACTTTCCCCTTCATAAACCAGAGCCAGGTAGATCATTACCGCATCTTCAAGATTTCCCTTTATAATCTCCTTTCCAACAAGATGAGTTATCGGTCTTCTGCTTCCAAAGCGTTGAAGGCCAAAGAAGTTTGGAAATCCGGCATTTAATTCGTTGGATATCTTTTTTATTCTCTCAAGGATTTCATCTTTTTTAAGATCAATATCCCTGATCGTGATTGTGAATCTGTTTCCAAATAAATCCCCGAGTTTAATTGGGCGGTCATCATACCCGAAATCTTTGAGGATCATGTCTTTAATTTCTACCTCTGCCAGTTTATCCATCGGTATATTCCATACAGAAACCCTCTGTGTTGTCAGAGCCTTTTTATCCTTTGTCCCGGCAAAACCGAGTCGTTTATTACTTATTCTTAACCTCCGGGATATTTCCTTAGTTGCCCTCAACGTGTCCCAGTTGTATTTTTGAAGGGTGAAATGGGTGTATTCTCCCCAGGTTTGATCTCCCGGGCAATTAGAAGCACCAATCTCCAAAATCTTTCCCCCGGGAGTTATCTCTTCAACCATGAAATCCTCTGGAATGGTTTTAATCCGCCCACCAATTCCTCCAGATTGTGATTTGTAAACCGCGATTCCTGCACAATTTTCAATTTCTTTTATTTGTTTTATTCCTTTTATTTCATTCATCGTAAGTAATTACCATGACAGGGTTAATTAAAGCACAAAAACAAGTCGAGGAATACGATAAAAAGTATGGGTGGGACAATGACAGAGCCAGCCACATCGTTTTACATCTGACCGAGGAACTGGGAGAAATCTCAAGGGAACTTCTCAGGCACGAATGCTACAAAAACGAGGAATTCAGTGAGAAAGAACTCGCAAAGGAAATCATCGATCTTTTGTATCTGACACTTAAACTCGCAAATAAATTCGATATAAACCTGGAAGAGGAGTGGGGGATTATGTGGGAGCGTTATGATAAAAAGAGTAATAGAAAATAATTCCGAGGATCAGGGATCTCCATTTGAAAATTCGCAAATTTAAGATAATTCCGTTTATAGCTTATTTTTATAGATAGGAGTTCAGTAATGGGTAATTTCTGAAATTCATTAACAAGTGTGCAGTTTTTATACTTCCGAAGAATTGAAGTATATTAGTGCAAAAAATCAATTGTTTATAGTGGGGTACATATCTAAATTAGTTCGGATATACCACCAAATCGGAGTTATATCCGAAGTACTTCGGATATAAATTGTTGTGCGAAATTGTTTCGGCTGAAGTTTTAATAAAAAGTAGGAATTGATAGATTATGAAATATTATAGCATAAAACAGATTAGAGATGAATTTGGTATAGATGGCAAATCTACAGATGAAATACGAAGAGAGCTTCTTAAAAGAAAGTCTAAGATTCATCCCGACAAAACTAAAGGTGAGTTTTCATCGAAAAAGGATGAAGAGGAGTATTTTAAAATTAATTCAGCAATAGAATTCTTAGATGAACCAAAAAACAAAGAAGCACTCGTTCCCTTGACGGAAGTAACGGATCTAATTAAGACAGTAAAAGAACTTGTACCAATAAATAAAGAAAATAAATCAGCAGAAAAATTGAGAATAAGGATAGATGATAGCATTGATAAATTAAAGCATCGGAATCAAACTCCTAAAATTGCCACATCCAGCATCACAGCACTATTGACAATTCTATGGGTCTTTCCATCAACGGTACAAGAGCATCCTGTTTTAAGTAGGTAT
>DAOVSA010000188.1 GCA_030633635.1 Candidatus Altarchaeota archaeon | reverse complement strand
TGAGGGAATATTTTCAAAGAACTTCAATGCCTCCTGTACATCCATACTAAGCACATCATCTATGTTTTTTCCTTTATATCTAATCTGTAAGGTTTCATTATTGAACCGTTTTCCTTTGCATACTTCGCAGGTTATGAACACATCAGGAAGAAAGTGCATTTCAATTTGTTTAACCCCGCTTCCTCTGCAAGATTCACATCTACCGCCAGGAACATTAAAGCTGAAACGCCCGGGTTTATAACCCCGAACTTTTGCAGCAGGAGTGCTTGCAAATATCTGTCGAATATCATCTAATACTTTTGTGTATGTGGCAGGATTTGAGCGGGGAGTGCGTCCAATCGGGTCTTGTGTGATATTAATGATCTTATCAATTTTGTAATGGTGAAGTATATCATTATATTTTCCCTCTTTATGCGAACCTCTATACAATCGATTTGCTAGTGCAGGATACAGAGTTTGATTGATTAAAGAGCTTTTGCCAGAACCAGAAACTCCTGTAATACATGTAAATAGTCCAAGAGGAATTTTTACATTAATCTTCTTTAGATTGTTCTGTGCCACTTTTGTAATTTCAATATATTCGCCATTATTCTTTCTATATTCTTCTGGAGCAGCTATTGAAAGTTTGTTTGTAAGATATCTACCTGTTAATGATTTTTCTTTTTTCTCAATTTCGTCCAATGAGCCTGATGCAACTATTTCACCACCATAAATCCCACCAAGTGGTCCGAAATCAAGAATATAATCTGCACTTCTTATCATTTCTGCATCATGTTCTACAACGATTACAGTATTACCCAGATTTTTTAGTCCAATAAGCATATCTATCAAACGAAGGTTGTCTCTTTGATGAAGCCCAATAGTTGGCTCATCCAGGATATACATCACACCAACAAGACCGCTTCCGATTTGACTTGCCAATCTTATTCTTTCAGATTCTCCCCCTGAAAGGCTTGGTGCACTTCTATCTAAAGTAAGATAATGCAATCCCACATTTATCATAAACTTAAGACGAGCTTTTATCTCTTTCACTAATTCTTGTGCAATAAGTTGTTGATTTCCAGTAAGGTGAAGATTTTCCATAAATTTTATAATATCTCTTATCGACATTTTGGAAAGTTCGACTATTGATTTGCCCTTGATTTTTACACATTTGCTTTCAATTCGAAGTTTTGCACCTCCACAATCAGTACAGGGTTTCTCGCTGTAGTAATTGAGATACATTCTTCGCATTGCATCCGATTTTGTTTCTCTAAATCGTCTCCTGATTGTATGTAATAATCCCTCAAAAGGTGTCATAAAATGCCCGGAACTTGACTCTCCATCCCATGCAATTCTGAATCTTCTTCCTCTTGATCCGTAGAGAATTACATTTTTTGCTTCCTTGCTTAGCGTTTTCCAGGGTGTAGAAAGAGAGAAGCCAAATTCATCAGATAGCTGTAAAAGAATGCTATATCTCCAGGACCTTCTTTTCATACCCATTTCACCCCAATAAGCAATAGCACCATCAAGAATTGATTTTGTTTTATCTGGAATTAGTTTAGCAATATCTAATTCCATCCGTGTGCCAAGTCCGTTACAGGTTTTGCACATACCAAGAGGACTGTTAAAAGAGAACATTTGT
>DAOVSA010000063.1 GCA_030633635.1 Candidatus Altarchaeota archaeon | reverse complement strand
CCCTTAAAATCCAAACTGCAGGTTATTCCGGACAGGCCATGGCTGAGATAAGAATAGAAGGAATGGAACAGTTTGAGGAGTTAAGAGAGTTGATAATGGAATTTGTCAGAGGTAAAAAACCTGCGGCAGTAGAAACTTACGAAGAAGAAGAAGATATTAACCTGAAAATCCTTAATGAATTGGTCAAGATTAGAGAACTTCTGGAGAAATCCCCTGGAAAATAAGAAATGAAAACCCAGTAATATTAACCTGGAAATACCTGATTCTTGCAAAGATACCTTATTTATCCAGAATTGTATATTATAACTGTTGGGATTATCAGTGAATATGAATAATGCTTTAATAAGCGTATTTAACAAGGAGGGAATAGTAGAATTTGCAAGAAATCTAAGTGAGTTGGGATTTGGGATAATTGCAACAGAAGGGACAGCAAAAAAACTCTCTATTGATGGAATTTCGGTGATAACGGCATCGGAGTTCACGGGATTTCAAGAAGATAACGGAATAAAAACGTTACACCCAAGAATTCATACAGGAATCGCAAAAGGGGAAATAGGAATTGTTGCCGTAAATCTTATTCCTCTCAACCGTTCCAAAAATTCATTGGAGAATATGGATCTCGGAGGTTTCGCGATGATAAGATCTGCGATAAAGAATTTTAGGCACGTTGCGGTGATCGTGAATCCAAAAAGATATGAAACAATCATCAAAGAACTAAAAAAAGGGGATCTTTCATATAGAACAAAATTGAACCTTGCAGTTGAGGCATCAGAATATCTTTTAAGATATGAATCAAAGATTAATAATATACTAAGATTTGGAGAAAAGATAAAATGATTGTATGTGTTCCAACTATTGGTAACAACGGTTTGAATGAGCAAGTTGGTGAACATTTTGGACGGGTTCCGACTTTCACTGTAGTAGATATAGAGACAAACGAAGTAAAAGTAATTCCAAATGTGAGTCACCATATGGGTGGACGTGGGTACCCTCCAGAGTTGATAGCAAATGCCGGTGCACATGTAATGCTCTGCTCTGGCCTTGGTCGGAGGGCAATAACCATGTTTGAAGAATCCGGGATAGAGGTTTATATCGGGGCCCATGGGACTGTAGAGAATGCCATACAGATGTGGAAAAATAATATGCTCCAGATGGCAACAGATAAGAATGCATGTGAGAGACATACGTATAGGGGGGAAAGGACAGGAATTCTGTGATAAAAATGGACGAAATTGAAAGAATAAGAGCAGAGAAAATAAAAAAACTTCTGGAGAAGGTAGAAGGTGATAAACTAGAGATCAAGATAGATGTCAGTGACGATAATTTTGAAGAAAAAGTAGTAGAACAATCCAAAAAAAATCCAGTTGTTGTTGATTTTTGGGCGCAATGGTGCATGCCTTGTTTGATGATCACTCCAATCCTGGAGAAATTTGTCGAGGAGCACAATGGTAAATTTGTTCTGGCAAAGGTTAATGTTGATGAAGCCAGAGGTGCGGCACAAAGATATGGAATTATGAGCATACCTTCGGTGAAAATGTTCAAAGATGGCAAAGTTGTCGATGAATTTGTTGGAGCTTTGCCAGAACCAATGGTTAAAGAATGGTTAAACAAGAATCTCGGATAGTTGAGATAAACTGCTGAAGCCAAGAATTTGCCAATATCTGATAATTGAATTCTTATTAATTCTATCAAATAATCCTCACCCATAAATCAAAACAATCAACAAAAAGAATTCTCTCTTACTCCATCGACCTCCTATTGGTTTTTAAGTGTAACCACACATACTATATATTATGGGAAAGGGATTAATAACGGGCATTTCAGGGTTTGTTGGTAGTCATTTAGCCGAGTTTCTATTGGATATGGGCTTGGAGGTTTATGGCACCACCAAGCAGGGAAGTAAAACCGAAAATATCGACCATGTAAAGAGCAGATTAAAATTATCTGAGATAGATATGAGAGATTCACATTCCCTGAAAAATCTTGTAAAAGAAGTAGAATTCGATTATATATTTCATTTAGCTGCTCAATCCTTTGTCCATGCGTCATGGAAAACCCCGGCAGATATGCTAGAAACGAATGTTATCGGAACTGTTAATCTATTGGAAGCAGTTAGAAATTCCAAATGCGATCCTGTGATACTTATTCCCGGTAGCTCAGAGGAATATGGTCTGGTTTACCCTGATGAGTTACCAATAAGCGAAACAAACCCATTAAGACCATTGAGCCCATATGGTGTCTCAAAGATTGCCCAGGATTTTCTTGGCTGGCAATATTATAATTCGTATGGTCTGAAAATTGTGAGAACAAGGGCTTTTAACCATACCGGGCGTAGGAGGGGGGAAATCTATGTGGCGTCCAATTTTGCAAAACAGATCGCCGAAATAGAAAAAGGTTTAAAAGAACCAGTTATCTGTGTTGGGAATCTAGAAGCTAAGAGAGATTTCTCCGATATAAGAGATATAGTGAGTGCATACTGGTTGGCTGCTAACAAATGCGATTATGGCGAGGTTTATAACATCTGTTCTGAAAAAGCAAGAACAATCCAATCGGTTTTGGATCTATTGTTAACTATGACAGATAAAAAGATTGAAGTTAAAAAAGATCCAAATAGACTTAGACCCTCTGATGTGGAGATTTTACAGGGTGATTGCAGTAAGTTTAAAGAAAAAACCGGGTGGAGTCCAAAAATACCGTTCGAGGAAACAATGAAGGATTTATTGGATTATTGGAGAGAGAAAGTTCAAAAATAGAATGAAGATAGCTCATGTAACAAAATTCTTCTATCCACATCGTGGCGGAATAGAATCTGTAGTGATGGATGTCGCAAAGGCTTTAGCCGAAAGGAGTCATGATGTCATTGTTTTAACATCTAACATACCTAAAACAAAATCTTTCGAATCTTTAAATGGCATTGATATCTATAGATCCAAAAATCTCTTCACATTATCCAACCAGACGGTATCGCCTGGCATACTGGTTGATCTGTTTAAAAGAGAATTTGATTTGATCCATATACAGTTACCTGACCCGGTGAACAGCTTGTTTGTTTTGATTGCATCGCTTATACGAAAGAAACCTGTTGTAGTATCCTATCAATCAGACATAGTAAAGGATGAATGGTACATAAAACCTTTTGATTTTATATATTCTACTATCTTTTTACCCCTGCTTTTAAAGCGTTCAAGAGTTCTGGCTACCACACCCAACTATATAGATTGCTCCAGGGTTTTAACAAAGTTTAAGGATGAGGTTGAAGTTGTGCCAAATTTTATCGATTTAAATAGAGTTCATATTGCAGATAAAGATGTGATTGAGAAAGTAAAGAAGAAATATGACAATAAAAAAATTGTTTTATTTGTGGGTAGATTAGTACCTTATAAGGGTATTGAATATCTTATCAATGCCCATAAAAAAGTAAAGAAAAAGATTGATTGTGTTCTCCTGATTGTTGGGGGCGGGACACTGAAAGAACATCTTAAGAACCTTATAGATAGCTCGGGTGTTTCGGATGTGCATATGCTTGGAGAGGTAAGTGATCTTTTCCCATATTATAATTCATGCAGCGTCCTCGTACTGCCCTCGGTTACAAGACAGGAAGCCTTTGGTGTAACACTACTTGAAGCAATGATTTGTAGTAAACCAACCATTACAACAAATATCTCTGGGATGCCATACGTTGTGGGTGATTGTGGGATAACTGTTAGTCCGAGAGATGATGACGCATTGAGTAATGCAATTATTAACCTTCTTCTGGATGAAAATGAATGTAAAAGAAGGGGAAAATGCGGACGTGAACGTGTCTTGAAATATTTCTCTAAAGATGTCATAATCGATGATATGATAAAGGTCTATAAAGAGATATTGGATTGATCAGGATTCTAATCTGTGATTCTCTTGAACATATTAGATTCCATACCCCCTGATGTGGACATATAAATCCTGTTTAACCAGCTCTTAGCATTTAAAGCCATTAACATCCTTTTTCATTGAAATAAATTTAATACAATCCTATCTATTCATATGGATGGGGCAAAATACCAATCGTGGGAAAATCCCAGGTGTGAGATACTAAAGGCTATGCAAAAGGCACATCCAATGAGCAAAAAACTGTGTCTAATCTGCAAGGGTGGAAGATTACTCTGCAACCAACCAACCTGCCCGCTTTTACAGAAAATAAACATTCAGGCCCCAATTCAGGAGAAATTAAAGGAACATATGTGGGGCCCGTCCCCCTCGATCTTTGTTGGCTGGAAGGGTTATCCAGAGGTTTTTATCGGTCCAATGACCTCGCTTACAGAGAATGCAGATCTTTTGGATGATCCATCCAAGTGGTATGGGCTTGGTTTTGATGATATTATACGTATGCGTTCATTACTTGTCAGGTCAAAGACAAGACAAGGAATCCGGGAAAGAACCCGGCTTGTAGAGGAATCCCAACTCCTTGCATTATCCTCCAAACCAACGGATATAGAGATCGAATTCAAACGCAAGCCCCGATATAGCCTCTCGTTTTCTCCAATAAGCCAGCCTATGGGTCCATCGGGCATTTTAAATAAATTTAAGATTACAGAGAATCTAAAAATTCCCAAAAAAGTCGATGCTATATGCTCAGATGAATT
>DAOVSA010000163.1 GCA_030633635.1 Candidatus Altarchaeota archaeon | reverse complement strand
TAGCTATAATGGGATAACGCCTATTACGATATCTGATGTCCCAGAAGGTTATCACACGGTTAAACTAACTAAACCAGGATATTGGGACTTTTGTGAGACTTTGTATGTTTCAGCTAGAAGTAAAGAATTTGTATCAGGGCATCTGAGTTTGATACCTACATCAACACCTAAACCAAGTATACAAGCATTTGAAGCGATATTCGCAATTGCGGGATTATTGGTGGTAACGTATCTTTTAAGGAGGAGAAAATAACAGAAAATAATGGTGCAGGTTATAGTATATTGGAATACTGTGAATTGGGTGACAATTTTTATGGGGCTATGTGGAACAAGATTAGGCAAATTCTGGAAATAAGTATTGTGAAGGAATTAGCTTTACTCTTTGCTGGTGTGTTAGCAGGCGTTTTTATCGGAATTTTACTGACTCAAAAACCGGTTCTTGAGACGAAGACTGGGATATTAGGAGCATTAGTATTTTTTCTTATACTTCTTGGATCGGGTGCAATTCCAAAGATGTGGCATCGTTATAACATATGGAGGAGAAGATCCGCTCTTAAAGTAGGCATACTGAACGATATGGGAGGGGATTTAAAAAACAAAGAAATTTACACAGGAACAGACATTAGTCCAGGAGCATGGAAAAAAGAAATAGAGGAGCTTGCAAGAGTTAAAGGAATTGAAATCGAGGTCGATCTGATTAGCTTGGAAAATTACTTTGACATGTATAATGCTATTATAAATCCCTATGGAGGAGTTTACCCGGAATATGATCTAAAAAACTTCAAAACTATGAACAAAATACTCAGTTACATATATGAAGGGGGGCTATTTGTAAATGTTGCAGATATACCGTGCTACTGGGCTTGTAATCCTTCGATTAAGCCTTGGAGAAGAATTGATACTGCACTAAGAGATGCACCGTACGCATATAGAAATTTAGATGAAGATAGACTAATTATTCCCATCATAAGATTTCCACTTTTTGAACTTACACCATTTACAAGAGAGTTAGGTTTAGAGGTTTATAATATAGAAAAAGATTCGATTTCCAAATGGGGTATTTTGGAATTCGAGAACGGATTTGAAAGGAAATCTAAAGTGATTGATATAAAAGTTCAAAGAGCTGCTGTGGTTAAGGAGTATCTCGATCCCATAATAAAGTCTAAAGAAATGAGCTCTCCTCCTCAGAAGAAGGTAACCCCTCTCTTCTTTGTAAGATATGGTGATGGAAAGCTCTTATCATCGTTAATATTTGAAAATGCCGAAGATTGTAGCGAAACAACTCGAAATGAACTGGAAAGAACGCTTGCCATGTTAATTATGGATTTTATAGATCCTTAAGCTCCAAAAAATAAAAAATGCCCAAGGAGCTTTCGTTTTTTGGAGTAGGGAAAAATCACCAGGATTATTAAGTCACCAGGATCCAATAATCCTTGTCACCATTTTTTTTACTTTCTATACGGCCCTCTTTCTCCAATTTCTGTAAAATATGTATTAACCAAGCGTCAGCTTTAGTTGTCTGAAGACCCAAGGCTTTCGCTATTTCACCTGTTGTATATGCATTGTCTCTATTCTTCTCAAAGAATGTCACCACCCCTTCCCCATCCGTATCAAACGCCTTTCCCTCTTCAAAATCTTTTCTACTAATCGGCATATCATATCACCAATAATACTTGATGTTCTGTGCTTAAAAAGTCAACAGTTTTAAATAATACGGTGGAGTTAGAATGAATATGATGAAATGGAAAGGTGATGAGAGATGAATGCGAGAATATTTTGCTTGGTTGTGATTTTTGCAGTTGTTACGAGTTTGTTTGGAGGCATGATAAGTGTGATGAGCAGCGCAAGCGTGGAAAAAGTACCCATCGAAGAATGGAACAAGACTTTCGGGGGTTCTGGATATGATGTGGGGTGGCCAGTCCAGCAGACGTCCGATGGGGGGTATATCATAACAGGGAGTACGGATTCCTATGGCGCCATTGAAGATGTCTGGCTCATAAAGACAGATCCAAGAGGAAACAAAGAATGGAGCAGGGCTTTCGGTGGTTTAAACTTTGATGGGGGGAATTCAGTCCAGCAGACGAATGATGGCGGATATATCATAACAGGAGTAACATGGTCTTATACTGCAGGTTATAATGATGTTTGGCTAATAAAGACAGATTCAAAAGGGAACATGGCGTGGAGCAAAAGATTCGGTGGTCAAGAGATGGATGCAGGTTTGGAAGTCCAGCAGACGACTGACAGGGGCTTTATCATAATAGGATCGACATATTCTTATGGCGCAGGTAAAGGCGATGTCTGGCTCATAAAAACCGATTTAGAGGGGAATATGGAATGGAATGAAACTTTTGGTGGTT